>CALGCW010000277.1 GCA_937884385.1 uncultured Clostridia bacterium
GTTCAGGTTCCAAACGGTATAGCAGAAGAATTAAAGGAATGTGCCGAAGCAGCGGTAATATTGGATAATCGTATGGAGCAAATTCAGGCAAAGATCACCGATAAGGATCAAAAAAACGCACAAACAGATTTGTTATAAATTAAGTTAATTTTGGAGGAAGTATGGCTAATATGAATGAGGTAAAAAAGCCAAGAAAACCGCTGCTATTCTACTACGGCATTGTATTGCTCGTAATCATCTTGTTTAATTCTTTCATTGTACCGTGGATAGCAGGACAACAAATAAAAGAGGTCGATTACGGCACTTTTATGAGCATGATCGAAGAAAAGAACATCGGTCGTGTGGAAATCAACGAAACGGAAAATCAAATCACTTTTACAGATAAGGAAGAAAAACAGGTGTATTCCACGGCAATGGTTGCCGATGCCAATCTTACGGACCGCTTATATGCATCCGGTGCAATCTTCTCCGGTCAGGTCATTGAGGAACCCAGTTTTTTGTTAAGTTTCCTGCTTACATGGGTATTGCCGATCGTTGTGTTTGTTGCTATCGGACAGTTTATGTCCAAGAAGATGATGGAAAAAGCAGGCGGCGGTGCTGGTTCGATGATGTTCAATATGGGAAAATCCAACGCCAAGGTCTATGTGAAATCGTCTAACGGCATTAAGTTTGATGATGTGGAAGGCGTGGACGAAGCCGAAGAAAGCCTGCAGGAAGTTGTAGACTATCTTCATAACCCCCAAAAATACACCGAGATTGGTGCACAGATGCCCAAGGGCATTTTGCTTGTAGGCCCTCCCGGCACCGGTAAAACGATGCTTGCAAAAGCCGTTGCCGGTGAAGCAAACGTTCCGTTCTTCTCTATGAGTGGTTCAGAATTTGTTGAGATGTTTGTCGGTATGGGTGCTTCCAAGGTTCGAGACCTATTCAAACAGGCAAAGGAAAAAGCTCCTTGCATTGTCTTTATTGATGAGATCGACGCCATTGGCGGCAGGCGTGCCACTGGCGGTATGAGTGGCGGTCACGATGAGCGTGAGCAAACCTTAAATCAACTCCTCACCGAAATGGACGGCTTTGAAGGAAACACCGGCGTTATTATTCTTGCTGCCACCAACCGTCCTGAATCACTCGACCCTGCGCTTACACGACCCGGTCGTTTTGACCGCCGTGTGCCGGTAGATCTTCCTGATCTAAAAGGCAGAGAAGCCATCCTCAAAGTGCATTGTAAAAAAATCAAGGTTGCTCCCGATATTGATTTCACAACTGTTGCTCGTATGGCTTCGGGCGCTTCCGGTGCTGAACTCGCCAATATTGTAAACGAAGCTGCTCTGCGTGCTGTTCGTGCGGGCAGAAAGGCAGCTACACAGGCAGACCTTGAGGAAAGTATTGAGGTCGTTATCGCAGGATATCAGAAGAAAAATGCCATTCTTACCGACAAGGAAAAGATGATTGTAGCTTACCACGAAATCGGTCATGCTTTGGTTGCTGCTAAGCAGACAAATTCTGCTCCCGTGCAGAAGATCACCATCGTTCCCCGCACCTCCGGTGCTCTCGGTTATACCATGCAGGTGGATGAAGGAAATCACTATCTGATGACTAAGGAAGAAATTGAAAATAAGATCGCCACCTACACAGGCGGTCGTGTGGCAGAAGAAATTGCTGTTGGTTCTATCACCACGGGTGCTTCCAACGATATTGAGCAGGTTACCAAACTGGCAAGGGCAATGATTACTCGCTTCGGTATGAGTAATGATTTTGGCATGGTGGCACTTGAGACTGTTACCAACCAATATCTCGGCGGCGATGCTTCTCTTGCTTGCTCTGCTGAAACGCAAACGGAAATTGACAAACAGGTTGTAGCACTTGTGAAAAAACAGTACGAAAAGGCTAAGCAGCTCATTACCGAAAACAAGCCAAAGCTGGATCAGCTTGCGCAGTATCTCTATATGCACGAAACCATTACGGGCGAGGAGTTTATGGATATACTTAATTCCTGATAATAAGTTAGAAGGAATCATAAGGCGGCATTGCTTTAAGGTGATGAACGGAGATTTTGATGGAATAATCAAATCGAACGGTATAAAAGGAGATACAGTGAAATGATAAAATTACTTAGGTATATGAAAAAGCGGGAACGCTGGATGGTTCTCGCGGCTATTGTGCTTATCATCGGTCAGATCTATTTTGAACTGGCAATGCCGGACTATATGAGCGAACTGACGGTGCTGATTAAAACCGAAGGCAGCGCAATGGCAGATATTCTTGCCGTTGGTGCAAAAATGCTCGGATGCACCCTTGCCAGTGCAATTCTCACCGTTGGCTGTGGCTTCCTGGTTTCAAGAATCG
>CALGCW010000278.1 GCA_937884385.1 uncultured Clostridia bacterium
GCGGAGGGTGTGGGATTCGAACCCACGTGCCCGTGAAGGCAAACGGTTTTCAAGAAGTCTACCAAAGAATACCGTTTCAGCTTAGTTCGGTGCAGTTCAGGCTAAAACGTTTTGCCAAAATCCTTATTTTACAAGGCTTTTCGGGACTGTTTGGAACCGATATGAATTAAAACGAATTGATCGGAATCGATACAGACCCCTCGTTTTTTGAGGAATTTTTTGCACTTTGGAGAGAATTTGGAGAGAATTCGCGAGAGAAGAATTGCAACTGCAGTACATCGAGATTTTTCTTTTTTTGGAGAGAATTTTTCACGATTTAGGAGAGAACTTTTTATGCGTTACGATTTAGACGAAATTCAACGCTTGCCGGACGTCTTATCCCTTGCAGACCTTTGCCGCGCCTGCCATTTGAGCCATTTGGATGCGCGGTACTATCTCAAAAGCGGACTCATTCCCTATGAGACGACCGGGAAGAAAACGCGGTGTTACCTGGTCAAAAAAACCGCCCTGCTGAGAGCCATTGAAGACTACAGTGAAAATCCCGAAAAATGCAAAATTCCGGGAATTTGGAGAGAAAAACAACACTTAAACGGAATCCGCAAAAGCCCCATAATATACCTCCCAACGCAGGATCTCGCGTCGGACGTAGCGGTCGAATATTACCGAAATAAGCTTGCCGATGCCTCCGAGCTGATCTGTGTTGCCGACCTTGTGCGCGTCACGGGATACCGCTCCCCAACCATCACGCGGTGGTGCAAGCAAAAGAAGCTCATCGCACACGCGAAAACCAACCGCCTATGGATCGCAAAGGCAGACGCCATAAGGTTTTTGACCTCTTTTACCTACAACGATATCAACGTAAAATCGCCCCAACATATTGCCGACATCAGAGCGATCTATGACCTGATACATACGACGAAGGAGGGCGAAAAATGATATACGATCTGAACGAAATCGCCAATCTTCCCGACACCTTCTCCCTTGAGGATTTACGGGTGGTTTGTCACATCAGTAAACGAACCGCAAGATACTACCTACGAGCCGGTCTGATTCCTTGTGAGATCAGCGAAAAGAAGACACACTGCTACACAATCAGGAAACAAGATCTGCTGGACGCGCTCAAGGAATACCAAAAGCAGCCCTGCAAATTTGCCATCCCGAAGGCACTCAACGATGAAAAGCGGCAGCGGCAAGAGGCGCTGAAAATGATGGTGGAACAGCGGATACTATCCATCAACTGTCTGCCCGAAAAAGACCTCAAATCCACCACACTCAAAAAATATTATCAAAAGAGGTTGGAGAACTGCCGTGATATGCTGCAACCGCCGGACATCGAAGCCATCACCGGATATCCCCGAAAGATAGTCCGCCGCTGGTGCGTGGAAGGTAAACTCCATTGCATCATGCTTGACTCTCGCATTTGGGTGAAAAAGAAGGACCTGCTTTCGTTTCTCTGCTCCGGGGAGTACAACAGCATTATGCGCAAATCACAGACACATCTTGACGATATACACGAGATCTACAGAAAGATTCACAGAGGAGGCTAAAATGATGAAGGATAGAATGATACAGAACGGAATCGAATACGAGCGCAGAGGCGAGCAATATTATCCCCTGCTTGACCTTGGCGAACAGACAAGCTATGAGATCGGCAAGTACGGCAAACTGCACCTTGAATTTATCAAGCAGCACCGCAGAGGCACGTACAC
>CALGCW010000279.1 GCA_937884385.1 uncultured Clostridia bacterium
TTCGACAAGGGAGAAAATCGTTTTGTGTTGTGCTTTAGCGCAACACAATTTGCGCGAAATTCTGCCGCGAAGCTGATAAAAAGTTTTTTGGTTCTTTTTTTCAAAAAAGAACATCTTATTCTCTTTGTAACTTCTTCTAAAAAACGCAAGGCAAGCAAAAAAGCCGCCCGGGTGGGCGGCTTAATGTTTCTCATATTTATACTTTTGCGACGTTAATGAGTCTGATCTTGGCCTTACGAGCCATAGTAACGGTTTGATACGTTCCGCCGCTAAGTCTAAGCAGATAGGAAACGCACATATCTGCGCCGTCGACAAGTGCGGCATTTCTCATTCGCATTACGCTGCTTGAGTAATGCTTTTGGATATACGTGACGCTATCTGCGTTTGCGAGTGTATATTCAAACAGCTTTTTGTGGAATTCTTCGAAGTATTTATCGTGACCGGGGTAGGGAATGATGAGATGAAGCTTGACCTCGGGGTGCTTATCCTTGAGCGCGATGACCGCGAGTGCCGCGGCGGTATCAAAGCCCATGGCTCCGCCTGCCCTGAAGTCGGTGACCCCTTCTTTTTCAACAAGGTCTGTAATTATTTTTTTGGTTTTGCTGATAACGAGCTCATATTTGTGTTGGAGATCTCTATGACCTGTGAAGCAACAAATTTTAGACATTGATTTCACCTCTTTGATAAAATAATAGCACAATTTACCGCAATTGTCAACAGAAGCACTGTCAAAAATACAGCAAGCGAGCATATTAGAAAAATGAAAGTTAAAAAAATATTATTTTCGACAAAAATGTGTTTAAAAATCCAAAATTTTACCCAAGAGGTTGTGGAAAACTCTGTGGAAACTGTGGAAAACATTGCAAAACCGCGTTTTTTACAAAAATCAAAACGAATGTTCCTGTGGAAAACTTTTTACTTTTTCTTACAAGTTGAATTTTTCTCCATTTTCATCTGACACAAAAAATCGTAGTTTGGTCCATATTTCGACACTTTTCGAAAATAAAAATATCAATCTTCGATCAACCCGACTTTTTCTCTCACCTGCTCGAAGAGATCTCGCGCGTTTTGGAGCTTTCGATATACCGTTCTCTCGTCGCAATACAGCTCGAACGAGCATTTCGTCACGAGCCTGCCCATCTCAAGTCTTCCAAGTCGCAGAGCAGGATCGGAAAAATAGACGGTCCTTATACAATGGAGAGCTTCGTCCTCGCCGCTGAGCTCAAGAATGCGCAAGGTGTCAAAAACGGCAAGCATATCGAGCTTTGACCGCCGCGAGCTGCAGATAAGTTCAATTCTTCTGTAGGTTTGTATTGGATTTCGAGACTTATCGTACAGACCAAGCCGTGCGTATTTTCTGAAAGCTCTTATTATATCGTCTCTGACGTCTTTTTTCTTCATATATCCTCCTTTTTTGACCGATTTGTTTTTGTGAGACTATTATAGAACAAATGTTCGTGTTTGTCAAGAGCTTTTCCGAATTTTGGCAAAAAAACTTTGAGGTGGGGTGCGGTATTGCTTCAATAAAGTTGACAAAGGCGGCGCGAGGTGGTATAATTGCATTGAAAACAGACCGCAGGCACTTTTTGCCTGCGCAGATTACGAAAAAGAGGATTTATAATGAATTTTTATGATACGATCGCGGCTCTTTCGAGTCCAAGCGGCAAGGGCGGAGTTGCCGTCATCAGAATATCGGGTGCCGAGGCGTTCGACGTTGCGCAAAAAGTTTTTTTTGCGGCTTCGGGGAAGCCTTTTGAGCAGATAAAGCCCAACGTGATGACCTACGGCTCTATTGCTTCGTGCGGAAGGGTCATTGACGACGGACTGTGCGTGAAATTTGCCGCGCCGCGCTCCTTTACGGGGGAGGATACGGTAGAGCTTAACTGTCACGGAGGAATTCTGATCACGCAAAAGGTGCTTTCAGCGGTTTTTGCCGCAGGCGCAAGGCCTGCACAGGCAGGAGAGTTCACAAGACGTGCGTTCGTCAACGGAAAAATGGGTCTTACTCAGGCAGAGGCGCTTGGAACCTTGCTTGACGCGAAGAGTGACGGACAGATATCTCTTGCGCGCTCGGTTATGGGCGGAAGGCTTACCGAGGCTTGCAAGCAAATATATTCGGATCTTACCGCGCTTGTTGCGTCGGTCTACGCTGTGGTCGACTATCCCGAGGAGGATCTTGCGGATATGACAAGTGCAGAGATGATCGAGAGCGCGTGCGGGGTGATATCGAGAGTCGATGCACTGCTTTCGACCTACAAGACCGGACACGCAGTGATGGAAGGGGTAAAAACCGTGATCATCGGCAAGCCCAACGTTGGAAAGAGCAGTCTTTACAACAGACTCGTAGGCTATGACGCGGCTATCGTGACGGATATTGAGGGCACGACGCGTGATCTTCTTACCGAGACGGTCAGCCTTGGCAGGGTGACGCTTCGTCTTTGCGATACTGCGGGACTCAGAGACTCTGCTGACACGGTCGAAAGGATCGGCGTTGACAGAGCAAGGAGCTCCATTAAGGAAGCGGAGCTTATACTTGCGGTATTTGACGGCTCGCGCCCGCTTGATGGTGATGATCTCGAAATTATAAAGGATATTTTGGGCGAGAGGGCGACGAAGATCGCCGTTATCAATAAAAATGACGAGCAGCAGATGATATCGGAGCAGGAAATTGAAAAATATTTTTCTCACACGGTCAAAATATCCGCAAGAAACGAATACAATATTGATGTCTTGCGCTCAATTATTGAGGAGCTATATATAAATGAGGATATCGACACCGCCAGTGATCCCATTCTCATAAATGCGCGCCAAAATGCCGCGCTTGAGCGCACAAGAGAGCATCTTTTGCTTGCGGTCGAGGCGCTTCGAAGTGGGCTTAGCCCGGATCTTGCCGGGGTTGACGTGGAGCTTGCTATGTCAGCAGTCGCGGAGCTTGACGGAAGGGAAGTCGGAGAGGACGTCGTGGCGCAGATTTTCTCGCATTTTTGTGTCGGAAAATAGCAAAATCAGAAGGCTCGCTTTTCCTTTATTTTACAAGGCTTCTAAGCCCAAAAAGCCTTGCGTCTGACAGAGGTTTTTTCAATATTAGTTGAAGATTGAATTTTTTTAATAAATTACACGGTGGATTTTATATAATTAACATTTTATTCATATTTGATACACAATAAGTTCACACAAATATATGTGTTTTGGTGTATAATAACCCTGTAATTCTTATAAATGGAGGTTTAAGAATGTTTACAAACAAAAACAAATTAATCGGCGTTATCGCAGCGATTGTTGTTGCTGTTCTTCTTGTTTCCGCAGCAGTTGCTCTTATCGCTGACAATGCAAACAAGAATGAGCTTGCACAGCAGAATGCACAGCTTCAGGAAAAGCTTGACAAGGTTCAGGCAGACCTCGACGCTGCAGAAGAAAAGCTCAACGCTGCTAAGGGCGACCTCGACAGCGCAATTAAAACAATCGAAGAGCTTGATAAGGCTCTCACAGCAGCAAAGACAGATCTCGCTTCCGCTAAGGGTGACCTTGCAGACGCAAGACAGAGAGTTGCTGATCTTGAAGCAAAGATCCTTGAGCTCGTAACAAGCTGGGCAGCAGCTACACCCGAAGTTCACGGTGCAGTTGTAGAGATCCAGGCAGCTTACGACGAAGCAATGAAGAACGCATACCTCTATGCAGACGCAAAGGCTCTTGACGGTCTTTACGAAGCAAAGATGGATGCTATCTACGCAGTTATCAGATCTACATCTGTTGAATCTCTCAAGGCAGTTGTTGAAGGCTTCAACGACGCTATCGCCGAGATCGAAAAGGATAGATTCGATAACACACTTAAGGATATGATCGAAGCAGTTAAGGTTGACGGCGTTACACATCCTGAAGACGTTGCAGGTGTTGAAGGCTGCGAAAAGTACCTTGCTGACCTCACATCCAACACAGAAGTTTACAACAAGCTTGTTGAGCTTGGTCTTGACAAGGAAGTTGAAGAGCTCAGAAAGCTCCTTAATGCTGATGAAAAGGCTGACCTTGAAAAGGCATTCATCGATGCAGTTGCTCTTATCCCCGAGTACGTACAGCTTTCCGACAAGGCTACAGTTGAGGCAGCTCGCGCTGCTTACGATGCTCTCAACAGCAAGTATCCTGTAGTTGCAGGTGAAAACGCAGACGTTGATGAGGCTATCAAGACTCTCCTTGAGGCTGAGCAGAGACTCCTTGCTCTTGTTGACATCGTTGATGAGGCTAACAAGATCAATGAGGCTATCAAGTCCGCTACAGCAGTTGCTAAGGCTGACTCCGCTACAAGAGACGCTATCAAGAACATCGGCGACAGAATCGCTGCTTGGGAAAAACTCGTTGAAGAGGCTGATCCTAACTGGACTCTCATCGACAGAGCAGGCTATGAAGCTCTCAAGACACTTTACAACAATGCAGTTGAGGCTCTTAAGGCTGACTACGACGCATTCAAGGCAGCAGTTGAAGCTATCGGTGCTGTAACTCCTGACTCCGGTGCGGCAATTGACGCAGCTTGGGCAGCTAATACAAAGCTTACTGCTAACGTTGAGTTCAAGGAAATCCTTGGCGACTATGCAGTTGGTTACGATGCACTCCTTGACACACTCAAGAAGGCTGACGCTACATACAAGGCTCTTAACGACCTTATCGACAGAATCCGCAAGGCTATCGACGCTCTTTACAATGCAGATCCTATCACAGTTAAGGACACAGACCTTACAGCTCTTGAGGCTCTTATCACAGAGCTTACAGTTGACTATGCTCAGAAGCTTGAAGTTATCAACACTGCTGAGGTTGACTACGTTGCTCGTCTCGAGTACGTAAGACTCATTCCTCATAAGAATGCAGCTATCAAGGCAGTTGAAGTAGCTTACGCTGAGTACCAGGCTAAGGTTGGCACAGACTTCGGTGGTCAGTACAACCTCTACTACGAGCTTTCTGTTGTTAACAGCCAGCTCCACCAGGATATCCTTGGCGCTACAACTCGTGACGCTATCCAGGCTATCGTTGATGGTATCGATGCTGCTTTCGCAGATTGCCTCAAATAATTAAAGGCCAATAATGCTGAATAAATAAACTTTTGGGGAAACGGTTTCCGTTTCCCCTTTGGTTTTTTATCTGTTTTAATTCTTTGATTTGTAGGGGAGTAATGCAAATTATTACTTGACAAATTGGATAAAATGTAATATAATAAAGGCCTCGGTGAGTTCGTGACCATCCTCACCTAAAACAAAACTAAGGAAAGGGTGCGCCCTTGGGCGCGCGATGTTGAAAATGAAAAAACAACGTACAAACAGGGTGAGGTATCTCACCTTGAGCGCGATGATAGCCGCGCTTTATGTGGTGCTGACACTCATCAGCGCCGTTTTTGGTCTATCGTCGGGTGCAATTCAGCTTCGTATTTCCGAAGCACTATGTGCTCTTGCTTATTTTACACCTGCGGCAATTCCGGGTGTGACGGTAGGATGCCTTATAGCTAATCTCATTACGAGTGCGAACGTTCTTGATATCGTATTTGGTACGCTTGCGACCTTTTTAGGAGTGCTTGGCGGTTATTATCTTCGGAATAACAAATGGCTCGTCACTTTGCCTACGGTGATCTCGAATACCGTTATTATTCCTCTTGTGATAGTTTACGGGTTCGGGGTGGTGGACGTTGCTTTGCCGCTTGTCGCGCTTGGCGTTGGGGTCGGGGAGATCTTCTCTGCCGCACTTCTCGGTACGGGATTGATCCTTGTGCTTGAAAAATACAATTTCAGACTCAAATAGAGCGAAAAACGCTTGCGATAGCAAGCGTTTTTTTTGTTGTATAACGAAAACCACGAGATAGTCGCGTGGTTCAATAGAGGCTTTGCCGATGATCAGAAAACAAATAAAAAGTCAGCGCAGAATGTCCTTGTGTCAAAGGCTCCCTCCGGGAGGGAGCTGGCGAGCGAACGCGAAACTGAAGGAGCACGCGCACATTCAATCAGGCAGTTGAAATGAGGCGAGAGGGATAACTATAGTTTTCGCACTCTCCTTCCACCGCAAGCGGTCCTCCTTCCTCCCGGAGGAAGGCTAAGGTTGCATTGCTTTTGAATTGGACCGTCGGCGAGTAAATGCAAAATGCAAAATGGGACGGTTAGTTGTATTTTGTTTGTTGTATTATAGCCGTATTGATTGGTTTTGGCTGTTGTTTTGTAATGAGGTTATTGTTTTGCGATGTTGAGGCTATGTTTACTCGGGAATGGGGGCATAGAC
>CALGCW010000280.1 GCA_937884385.1 uncultured Clostridia bacterium
TTATATCATTATGCCGGACCATATCCACGCGATTATATTCTTGCATGCAAAGACGGGAGGAGCAAGCCCCTCCCCTACCTTGGATGATGTTATTTGCGCGTTTAAGTCGCTAAACTCGCGAGCGTGCAAAAAACAGCTCGGGATAGAAAGGATGTTTCAAAGGTCATCTGCCGAGCATATTGTTCGGGATATATATGACTATGAAACACGAAGAAAATACATATATGAAAATCCTATGCGATGGTATTATAAGAATAAAGAATAGAGAATAGAGGTGAGGATATGCATACGAATGAAGAGCTGATGAAGATGACACCGGGGGAGTTGACGGATCTTGGTATTTGCCCGACCTGCTTTAACAGGGAGAGGGGCGGTGCGCTATACGGTGACAATAAAGACAAGCTGCTTTACGAGGACTTTGAGATCGAGTGCTTTTTCGTCGGTAATCCAAGGTCGGCGGGGCATATGTGCATATCCACTATTGAGCATTATCACGACATGAGTGAGGCGCCGGATTTTATCAATGAGAAAATCATAAGATTTGCGAAGCAATTTATGAAGATCATCAAAGAGGTCTATGGCTGTGAGCACGTATATATGTGTACGATGTGCGACGGCTTGAATAATCATTATCACATTCAGCTTATACCTCGCTACTCCTTTGAAAAGAGGGGGTCGGGAAATTTTGTTAAACAAAGAAAGCCTTACGTTTATGATGAAGAAAAGCTGAACTCGGTCAGAAAAGCTATTTCGGACTATGCAAATAATATTTGACAAGGGGCATTTATGAAGATCGATAAGAGTGTATTTATAGCAGACGGTGCAAAGGTCATTGGAAGCGTTGAAATGGGTGAGGGCTGCGGAGTTTGGTTCAATGCGGTCATCAGAGCAGATTCCAATGACGTGAAAATAGGCAAGAGAACTAACGTGCAGGATAATGCCGTTATCCATACAAGTAAGAGCTTTGGTGTTCAAATCGGGGACAACGTGACTATCGGTCACGGAGCGATTGTACACGGTTGTACCGTTGGAAGCAACGTGATGATCGGAATGGGCGCGATCGTGCTTGACGGCGTAATAATTGAAGACAACTGCATTATCGGCGCAGGCGCACTCGTTACGCAGGGCAAGACGATCCCTGCGGGCAGTCTTGCTTTCGGGAATCCTGCGAAGGTCGTAAGAGGCTTGACAGAGAATGAAATAAGCGCTATTGCAGAGAACGCGGCATCTTACGTCGACAAGGCAAAGCAGTATAAGCAATAAAAAAAGCACTTCAATAGGGCTTCATTCTAAAGGACAGTTTTCAAAAATACGGCATATCTTGAAATAGATATGCCGTATTTTGCATTTGTGTCCACAAATGCAGTGCTTGTCAGGAAAATTGACAAGTCATAGGTGAACAAAAAAGGCTCTCTTGTGTAAAGGGAGCTGTCAGCGAAGCTGACTGAGTGATTGTTCTACGAGATAATCAATATACTCGCAAACACCCCGAAAGTTTTTATGTATTTCCGTATTCGGTATTCTGATAACTGTCAAACCGTATTCTGCAAGGAAAGCGGTTCTTTCTTCATCGTGTTGTTTCTCTTCTTCGGTATAATGTCCCGAGCCGTCAAGTTCTATGACGAGTTTTGCCTCTGCACAGTAAAAATCTGCAATATACTTTCCAAGAACCTTTTGACCTAAAAATCGAACGGGATAGGTACGTAGAAAATCATACCAAAGGTGTTTTTCTTCTTTGGTCATATTCTTTCGCAACATTTTTGCGGTTGGCACAATATCTTTATTGTGTTTTCTCTGCATTACAATCCCTCCGTCACGCTTCGCGTGCCACCTCCCTTTACACAAGGGAGGCTTTAGCAATCAGCATCCAATATTCAAATTCACATAAACATTTTAACATCACCGAGCAGTTTAATGTTCCCATTATCTACAAGAATTGCACCTGTTTGAGCAACAGTTGCATATACAGTTTTACCACGCTCTGAAAGAACACGTTGTATTGCTTCATTTTGTGCGGAGGTCCCCTCATAATGAACTTCCATATAAAAGTCCCGTAAATAAGGAATCCCCTCATAATAATTAAATTCAGGGTAATCATTGTCTGGAGACAAATGATATTCAGCTAACTGAATAACTGCACCAGCACTATAGCCCATGACTATCCCTTTGTGTTGCATCAAAGTATCATACAAATCAAATTCATTAATTCTATCCATCATTTTGTCAGGCAAGCCACCAAGGAAATAAACGACATCGGCATTTTTAATCTTCTGTGCGGCGGTTTCTTTAGTATCGGTAAAATAATTAATAAAAACAATGTTTTCTTCGAGGATACCATAGGCAGCAAATCCACCAACAATTCCGTTATAAAACTTGCCAATTTTTTTATCATACAATGCATTCCAATCCGACAAGGACTTTACTCGATTATCTCTAAATGAAAATGCCACAACGGCAACAGAATGATTAGGCTGTATATATTTCTTTAATTCATTATAAAGCCATGGGGCATCAATGTTGTATCCTTCAAGTAATATGTTAATCATCGTATCTAACCAACTTCTCCTTTATCAAAGCCATACAGTTGCATCTCTATGTCAATTCAAGATTATCTAACACTTACATTATAACATAAAATCCCCAAAAAGTAAATAGGACGGCTTGGATTCTACTCAAATCGTCCTATTTTGTTAGTAAACTTTACATATCGACCGCTACAGATCTGATCATTTTTCTGCCAGTAGGTAAAACTGTCCTTTAGAGTAAAGCGCTATCGAAGTGCTTTTTTGTTTAGTTAAGTTCAATTTCTTGTGGAGAAACGCGGTGTCTTGTTTTGAGCTCTCTTGCGAAAAGTATCATAATAACGAGGGAGGTCAAGCAGCAAGCGCCCATTGTGAGAGGGGCGTTGAGCCAGAGCCCTGTGAGTCCGAGGTCGTAGAGAACGAAAATGAACGCCATTGGGAAGATGAACGCGCTGCCCACGGAGATAAGGGTCGCATAGAACGGTTTTTCGACTGCGGTCATATAGCTTTGTGTTGCAAAGGCAAACCAGAAGAACAGCTTTGATACGGCAAATATTCTGAGTGCTCTTACGGCTTCGCTCAAAAACGCTGTATCGGTGCTTGTTGTGAAAAGGGAAATGAGAAGCTCGGGGAAGAACCACATACCGATGAATGCGACGGTGCTTACGATCGCGCTTGCCCCGAAGATGCATTTAGCGAGTCCTTTGACTCTATCGGGTCTGTTTGCGCCCCAGTTATAGCCGATGGCGGGTTGAGTTGAGTCACATATTCCGTAAATTACGGGGTTGAGCACCTCGCCGAGGTACATTTGCATTCCGTAAATTGCAACTGCAGAGTCCCCACCCATTGAGATGAGCGCCTTGTTCATAACAACGGACGTCACTCTTCCCGAAATATTGCTCAAGAAGATCGGCAGACCGCATTTTATTATCTGCTTTGTGGTCTTTGCGGAAAATTTGGGCTTTGTGATGCGCAATTGATATCTTCCGAGCGCAAATGGCAAAAATGCGACAAGCACGTATGCAAGCATCGAAAGGCAGCTTGCAAGTGCCGCTCCCCATATATCAAGTCTTAGCACGAATAAAAAGACGAATTCGAGTACGGCGGTGGATATGCTTACGATGATGCTAAGCCACATACCGAACTTTGTTTTACCCGATATCCTCAGATAGTTATCAAGGGCAAAGCCGCCTGTGATAAGGGGAGAGAAGAGTGCGTATACGCGGATATACTGCACTGCGAGTCTTTGTGCTTCTTCGCTTGCGTCAAGGAAAGCAAGAAGATATGGAGAACCGAAATACAAAAGTGTCCCCATAAACACACCCGCGCCGACTATCATAAGCAGAGCGCAGGTGAAGATATTGTTTGCCTCCTTCTCCTCCTGTCTGCCGAGTGCGATAGAGATCGGCACGGCACTTCCCACCGCGATAAGGTCGGAGATGGCAAAATTTATAATTACGAACGGAAAGGCGAGGTTTATTGCGGCAAATGCAGTGTCGCCGAGTATCTGACCTACGAATATACCGTCAAAAAGACCGTACAGGGCAGATGCGAGCATACTTATCGCCCCCGGTACTGCGGCAATAAAGAAAAGCCGCCACACGCTCGTTTTTAAAAACAGTTCTTTGTGTTCCATATTGTCCTCTGTGAAGTTATTACCTATTATATTATAGACTAATAATTCGCAAAAGTCAATGTATAGAGCAAAAATGGTTCACTCAAAAACTGTTTCTATTATTCTTTGTGAAGCAAGTGGGGAATAGCGCCAAACCTTTATCTTATCCGCAGTTTTAGTGCTTATGTAGTATTTCAACGGTGATTTTTGGACGGCTGCGTGGCTTTGGTCGATTATAACGAGCTTTATCTTCATTCTGTCGGGCAGGATGCTTTTGATATAGACCGAGACGCTGCTTCCCACCTCGATGTCACGCAGGGGCGTTGTGCCTTCCTTCAGCTCGGCAAGACCGGCAAGATTCGGTGAAAGCTCAACGAAGATGCCGTAGCTTTCAATGCTTCTTACAACTCCGCTGACTGTTTGACCTGCGCAAAATTCTTCTGCATTCTCCTGCCAAGTGCCAAGCAGCTCCTTTAATGTGACGTAGATCCTGCCGCTTTCATCGATGGAGCGCACCACCACCTCGATCTGCTGACCGTTTGAGAGCCTGTCAGACGGGTGCGAGATGCGTGAGATGGATATGCAGTCGATGGAGAGCAGGGAAACGACTCCGCAGCCGATGTCCACGAATGCGCCAAAATTATCAAGGTGAGTGACGGTGGCGGGGATGATATCGCCCGGGGTGAGCGAGGAAAGATAGTAATTGAAGCATTCTATCTGTGCCGCACGTCGGGAGAGTATTGCACGCGGGACCCCATTTTGCTCTTCGATGGCAAGAACCTTGAAGCATACGGGCTTGCCGACACGGGTGATTATTGCAATATCCTTAGGAGAGTCTCCGTTTTGTGTGAGGATGCATTCCTCTTTTGGGATTATTCCTTCTATTCCGTACAGATCCACGTGAAGATCAAGGCTTTCATCGCACATCCTTGCGATGCCTTCGAGTGTTTTGCCTTCGTGCATTGCCCGAGTGAGCCCTGCTATGCTTGATATATACGACGCATTCTCTTGTGTGCGTAAAAATCTGCCCTCGGGCATAAAAAAGCTGTTTGTCATACTGAATTCCTTTCTTTTTTGCTCATTTGTAGAAGATTATGAGAAAAAAGAAAAAAATATTCGAAAAAATTTTAAATTCGCATGCGAGGAAAAACGAGCAAATAATATGAAAACAAGAGAAAACAAGAGATTGCGTTGTGATAAATTGAAATTGCAAAAAAAGTTTTCAAAAACCTATTGACAAAGAGATATATAAGTGTTATAATGTGCAAGGTTAAAAAATACTACACAATTTTATTGGAGGATTTATTAAATGTCTACTTTTTTTGCAAAAGCAGAGACCATTGAAAGAAAATGGTACGTTATAGACGCTGCTAATAAGCCCCTCGGTAGAACTGCAGTTGCTGCTGCAAACATTCTCCGCGGTAAGCACCGTCCCGAATTCACACCCCACGCTGACTGTGGTGAATTCGTTATCATCATCAATGCTGACAAGGCTATTCTTACAGGCAGAAAGCTTGAACAGAAATACTACTACCATCACTCCGGCTACATCGGCGGTATGAAGGCAGTTCAGTACAAGACCCTTATGGCTACAAAGCCCGAGCTTGCTATGACACTCGCAGTTAAGGGTATGCTTCCTCACAACTCCCTTGGAGCTAAGGCAGCTACACGTCTTAAGGTTTACGCAGGCGAAAGCCACAAGCACGAGGCTCAGAAGCCCGTTGCTGTTGAAGTTTAATGAAAGGTAGGACGAAGAATATGTATACAAGCTCAAAGCCCTATTTTTACGGAACAGGTAGAAGAAAAAAGAGCGTTGCTCGTGTAAGAATCGTTCCCGGTACAGGCGTTATCACGATCAACGGTAAGGATATCGACACATACTTCGGTCTTGAGACACTCAAGCTCATCGTTAACCAGCCCTTTGGTGCTACAGGCACAGAAGGTAAGTGGGACATCATCGCTCTTGTTAACGGCGGCGGTATCTCCGGTCAGGCAGGCGCGATCCGTCACGGTCTTGCTCGTGCACTTGTTGCAGCTGACGAAGCTAACAAGCCCGCACTTAAGGCTGCAGGATTCCTCACACGTGACCCTCGTATGAAGGAAAGAAAGAAATACGGACTCAAGGGCGCAAGACGTGCACCTCAGTTCTCAAAAAGATAAGAAATTGGCACCCATTTGGTGTGTTATATGGCATCCATCGTTTTTGTGGTGGGTGCCATTTCTTATCTTTGTCGAACTGAGGCTAACCCGAAGCACAGCATTCGGGTTATGTCGCCCTAAAAACAGTCCACAGGACTGTTTTATTCACGGGCTCACAGTTCACAAAAAGATAATCAAAAGACATCCACAAGATTGTTTATATGTATGACATCCATCGTTTTTGGTGGGTGCCATTTCTTGTCTTTGTCGAACTGAGATGCAAATGAAGCACACCTGCGGTGTATGAATAATGAAGTCGCAACTGTGTTGCTATGAAGCGTGCCTTCTCGGCACATGGAGAGATTAGTGTGTGCTTTGCTTCATAGAAGCTGCAAGGCTTCCGCTTTATACGAGCTTGTGAGTGCTTCATATTTGCGGAGCAAATGCTTCATTAAATTTCACAGCTTCGAAGAATATAAAGCCAAGTGCCTCTGACAATCGATCACGATTTGCTTTAATCAAAAAAGGCGTTTCAATTTTGTGTTGAGCCGTCTTTTTTGTACAAATTTGGAGCAAGTCAACAGGAATCATCTTTAAATGATGTTCAAATATATGTAAGGCTTGACAAATCTGCTTTTTTTATATATACTAAAAATGATAATATATAAATTTGAAAGGAGCATTTACTATGAAAAGAACTATTTCTTTTATTTTGATATACATTTTTATGTTTTCATTGGTTGGATGTGATATTGATTTTAACATAAATAAATTTTACAATAAAGAGCCGAAATTAGTTATGGGTACATATTATCTTCCGTATGAATCCGAATATGACCCAACATCAATATCTTTTTTTGAAAACGGTACGTGTACGATTGATTTTGCAAGTGAGAAGAAGGAATCATACCATCAAAATTATTGGGTAGAAAATGGCAAAGTGTATTTAGATATAGATACTGCTCCCAAAGTTCACGTGTTTACAATAACTGAAAATGCTCTTATTTTTGACAAAGCACTGTCAACCGCTAATTTATGGGATACTATGGCGTATAGAGGTCCCGTGGTGTATTTTCTTTCCGGCGTATCACAGGAAGAAATTTTGTCTACAGTGACTATGGCGGCAGAAGGAATGGACACTCTTCCACGCATTGAAAGAATATACGGAAAATACGAAATCGGCAATAGATACAATGACAAAAAGAATGATATGTATGCTTTTTGTGTTGAAATAGATAAGGAAGGCGTTTCCAATAGTGAAAAAGTATTAGGAACGGAATATACTTTTACTTATCAAGAAGGAAGAAAAGTATTGGTATATACTCAAGGCATGGTCTTATCCTTAAATGAAGCATTTGATCGTGAGCTTATTACGTTAGATATTATTAAGGAATTATACGAATTCCATAAGGATTGTTCTATTCAGCATAATTATGACGAGGGAGCTGTTGTGCAAACCTCTGAAGGTGAGATAATTCTTTATACCTGCCGCGTTTGCCAAGATACGAAAACAGTTTCGTTACCAAAGGATTTTTCATTTAGATTAACTTGGGGATTTGATGGATATTACGATTCCGAAACAGGACATTTGGAATCGGGATATAACTATGATTTGGGTCAAAAATGTGAGACAACATTAATTTTGGATCACAATGAGTTAATGAATGTGTATAGAATTCTCTATAACGGTGGCCTTTTGGAAATCAAAGAAGGATTCATGGCAAGCAACCAATTCGTTGTGCCTTCTTATTCTATAGATTTTGGTTATACTGTTGACGGAGAAACGGCAAGCTTTAGTATTGTAGGGGCATCGTATCTCTCTTATACTAAGTGGGAAGAGCATCCTGAATTTGCTTATGCATATTTTACAGTTATTAATGAATACATAAAGAGTAGCGATGAATATAAAGCATTGCCACCCAATCAAAATGTTTATGATTGATAAACTTGAATTTGTAAGCGAGGTAATAAGAATGAACCCCCATAGGAAGAAAATGATTGCACCAATTGTGGTTTCGGTCATCATGATACTCTATTACGTTGTTTACTTTGGCTTTTTAATCACACTGCTTCCGGGTATATGGAAATATGCCTTGGGTATCATCCCCTTGTCATTGTCTGTGTTAATAGTCAAGGTCTGCATAGAAAGAATAAACGAAATAAAGAAAGGTGAAGAAGATGATATTAGTAAATACTGATTACATCAGCGGCAGAGAATTAGAAACGCTATCTCTCGTAAAAGGAAGTACAATTCAGTCTAAGCACATCGGAAAGGATATTGCACAGAGCTTTAAAACCTTAGTGGGCGGAGAACTGAAATCATACAATGAGATGATGAACGAAGCAAGAGCACTTGCTACAAAAAGAATGGTTGAAGAAGCCGAATCACTTGGAGCCGATGCTGTTGTGAATATTCGTTATGCATCCTCTGCCGTTATGCAGGGAGCTGCAGAGGTTATTGTATATGGCACTGCTGTCAAATTTATTGACAAGTAAGCAAATTCCAATTTGTCGAGC
>CALGCW010000281.1 GCA_937884385.1 uncultured Clostridia bacterium
AGCTACTCTTGCGTTCTGTGAGAAGCACCAGTTCTTTGTGGTCGCATTTAATCACCTTCTCATTTTCCCCAACACCAAAACATACGATGCTTTCAAGGCAGACAATCGTTTGATTTCGGAAAGCTGGTGGTTACAAAGTGGATACACGTTCGGTACGATCACTTTCACCCCTAAGCAGTTAACTCCCGAGTCACTTCGTACCTTCTGCAAGGAGTACAAGAGAAAATTCTTCCGCTTCGGTTCTATCTTTAAGCGAGGCAGAACCATGTTCAAACGCACACATCGATTTATGATCAATCTTGCGTATTGGTTTATCAATATTCTGTTCCACTTTGAAGTAGATCAGCGTGCCGGTATTCCCATTGGCGAAAACCTTGAGGAAAAGAAAAAATGAGCGAGTCAAAATATCAGGCAACTCCGGCTGACGGAAAAGAAATACTACGTATTCTTGAAAGCTCGGCAGCCAAGGGCAGGATTGAGCTCATCTACACACGGCGCCCCGATGCTTACGAGTCCTATATGAAGGATGCAAAAGATGCGCGTGTATTCATTTCGCGTGACGGTGACCGCGCTATCGGCACCTGTGCCGAGCTTGTGCGAGAGGTATATATCGACGGCGAGGTCTGCAGGGCGGCTTACGTCTGCGGACTCAAAAAGGACGCGGAATATGAGGGTGGCGTAGGCTTTGGCGCAAGGTTTATCAAAGACCTTCAGCAAAGTGACGTTGACTTTTATTACTGTTCTGTAGTAGCAGAAAACACTGATGCTCGGAGAATGTTTGAAAAAAGCCGTCGCCTTCTTTCGATGAAACCGATTTCGGGATATAAAACCTATATCATAAATCCGAAGGTGAAAATAAAAGTGCCGAAGCACACCTTTACTTTTCGCAGAGCAACAGAGAGCGACACGTCGACGTTGCTGAATTTTCTGAATACTGAAGGGAAAAGAAAGGATATGTTTCCCGTTGTAAATTCTCTTAATGATTTCTACAACCTTCATATTAGTGATTTTTATTTGCTTCTCGATGGAGAGAATATCATTGCAACCGCAGCGCTTTGGAAACAAACGGAGTACAAGCAATATATTGTTAAGCGATACGGCGGAGTGATGATGCTTGCTCGCATTTTCAATCCTATGCTTTCTGCTTTGCGGTACATCAAGTTGCCCAAAGCGAACGAGCCTCTTGATTTTCCAATGCTTGCATTCTTTCTAAGTAAAGATGATAACGCAGACAATTACCGCATTTTTCTTAACGAGATCAAACGAGAGATCTCCAAGGATTATGGTATATTTGTAATTGGTTTGCCCGACAGCCATTTTGCAAGACCGATTATGGATAAACTTCCAAGCATCAGCTTCAAAACGGAGATTTACGAGATCAAGTTTCCGTGGAGTGAGCAAGGGTATAAAGACCCCGATCCCCAAAGTGTGTATTTGGAGTGTGGGTTGCTTTAACTATATCTGTATCATTCTATAGCAACAATAAAAGGTGGCACAAATGTTAAGTTCATTTGTGCCACCTT
>CALGCW010000282.1 GCA_937884385.1 uncultured Clostridia bacterium
AAAGCTTTTGCGGAGCTTTTCTCGAAAAGCGACCCTTTTTAAGCAAAGTAACTCCCCGATAAATCAAAATTTGAATACAAAAGATCCCCACGGGGTTGTGGGGATCGGTTTTTGTTTTTATTTAGATTATTCTTCGTCGGTCTTTTTGAGGTTTACAAGAATGTTTGTGATGATACCGAGGATGAGAGAGCAAGCGGTTGTTGTAAGAGTGACCTTACCGATTGCAAGGGACATACCGCCGATACCTGTGATGAGTATAACTGCGGTTGTGAAGAGGTTTTTGTTCTTTTCAAGGTCTACCTTCCGGATCATCTTAAGACCGCTTACTGCGATGAAGCCGTAAAGCGTGATGCAAACACCACCCATTACGCAGCCGGGAATGGAGTCAAGGAATGCAACGAAGGGGGAGATGAAGGAGATAATGATGGACATTACTGCTGTGATCGTTATCGTTGCAACGGAAGCGTTTCTTGTGATTGCTACGCAACCAACGGACTCACCGTAAGTAGTATTGGGGCATCCGCCGAAGATAGCACCTGCGATGGAGCCAACGCCGTCACCGAGGAGAGTTCTGTGAAGACCGGGCTCTTCAAGAAGGTCCTTTTCAATGATGGAGGAGAGGTTCTTGTGGTCTGCGATATGCTCTGCGAAAACTACGAATGCAACGGGAATATACGCAACTGCGATGGTAGCAAGGTAGGACCATTCAAAGTCTGAAGCGCCTTTGATCGCTGTAAGGAATGTGAATTCGGGAACGGAAAGGAAGGTTTTGAGTGATACTCCGCCTTCAACGAGTGCCTTGAAGGGAGCAAAGTCAATAACCATAAGTGCGGAATTGTTTGTTGCAGCACCAATGAGTGTGAATACTAAAGCTACACCGTAGCCTGAAAGGATACCGATGATGAAGGGGAAGAGCTTACCTGCTTTTTTGCCGTACGTGGAGCAGAGGATTACAACGAAGAGTGTGACGAGAGCGCAGATCATAGAAACCCAAGCGCTTGCGCTCATAATATACGCACCGTTGCCGTCCTGAGGACCGTAGGAGAATACGTCCTTAACTGCCGCGCCTGCAAGGGAAAGACCGATGAGTGCAACTGTGGGACCGATTACAACGGGGGGCATAAGCTTATTTATCCAGTTTACACCGGCAAATTTAACGATAACTGCAAGAACTACGTATACAAGACCTGCAAAGATCGCACCGATGATGAGACCGAGATAACCGAGGCTCATCGAGATAGCACCTGCGAATGCAGTTACCATTGAGCCTATGAATGCAAAGGATGAGCCAAGGAATACGGGGCTCTTGAATTTAGTGAAAAGCTGGTAAACGAGTGTTCCGACACCTGCGCCGAAAAGAGCAGCGGATGCTGTCATACCGTTTCCGACAATTGCGGGAACTGCGATAGTTGCCGCCATAATTGCGAGCAACTGCTGGAACGCGAACAAGATTGTCTTAAGATAGCCAATTTGTTTCGGCTTTGCGTCGATGTTGTAGATAAGTTTCATTTGAACCTTCCTCCTGAAATTATTAGATTGATATTTATAATCGCACACCGTGCTTATTATACTGTTTTGGGCAGAAAAAAAGCTGACGAAGATTCGTCAGCTAATTTAAAATAAAATAGAAAAGGAAAAAGAGAAAAAGAATGTTTGGGTGCCGATGTATTTACCGAAATTTGTGAAATTCATCATTGTTTCACCCTCACTTTCTTTTACTGCGATAGATTATATCACAAAAATCGACTCAAGTCAACAGAAATATTGTGAGAATTTTTAACAAAAAAACATGCAAAACCGGGTATATTTTGTTCTATTTTGCACTTTGTGTCAAAATAGGGCACATTATTTTGCACCTGCTGCTATTTTATTCTTTGATCATAAGGTGTATAATATAGATACAAAGCAAGAAGGCGGGAAGTCAGATTTTTTGAACATCCTTTCTTTTAATTTCCTTTAAATTTGTCTTATTTATTTTTTTACTTCCTTTTCTTTTATATTGACAATCCCGCCCTCTTGTGATAAAATTATATTGATGAATAAGCGGCTTCGCCGTTTACATAAATTTTGTTATATGAAAAAAGGAGAAAAATTATGCTTTGGATTCCAATTGCAGCAATAATCGTGATCATCGTGATCTCTTGCATCAAGGTCGTTCCTCACACAGAGTCTTATGTTGTTGAGCGCCTTGGTAAATTCCACGCCATTTGGTCGCCGGGCCTTCATTTCCTTGCACCCTTTGGCATTGATAAAATAGTTGCTCGCGCGACTACAAAGGAAAAGGTGCTTGATACGCCCCCTCAGTCCGTTATCACAAGTGATAACGTACCCCTTACGATCGATGCGGTCGTATATCACAAGACATTTGATCCGCAGCTCTATGCTTACGGTGCGGCTAATCCCGTTGAGGCGCTTGCAAACCTCACAACAACAACACTTCGTAATATCGTCGGTGAACTTACACTCGACGAGTCCCTTACATCCCGTGACAGCATCAACGCAAAGATGACGGAAAACCTCGACAGAGCTACTGACGAATGGGGTATCCGCGTTACCCGTGTTGAGATCAGAAACATCACTCCCTCCGCTGATATCCGTGAGTCAATGGAAAAGCAGATGAAGGCAGAGCGCGCACGCCGTGAGACGCTTCTTGAGGCTGAAGGACACAAGCAGGCAGTTATCACCCGTGCAGAGGGTGACAAGCAGGCTATGATCCTTGCGGCTGAGGGTGAAAGAGACGCTCGTATTGCTCGCGCTGAAGGTGAAGCAAAGGCGGTTCTTCTTCAGAAGCAGGCAGAGGCTGACGGTCTTCGCGCTATTATGTCCGCTTGCCCCACACCTGAGGTCATTGAGCTTAAGAGATATGAGGCTCTCGTTGATATGGCCAACGGAACAGCTTCCAAGCTTATAGTTCCTACAGATACAGTTGAGATGGTAAAGAGAAATGCTATCTTCACAGAAACAACGGGTCTTGGCGACGATACACCCGAGGCTCCCAAGCCTAAGAAGCCCGCTAAAAAGGACCCCTGCTGTGACTAAGGTGAATTATGGTTGACAAGAACGAAAGATTTATAAAAACCTATACAGAGGGTGCTTTTTCCGGAAACGGCTTTGAAATATGGGTCGATAAGGAAACGGGCGTGAACTACCTCTGGCGCGGAGCCGGTTATGCGGGAGGTCTTACCGTCCTTCTTGACAGGGAAGGCAAGCCCGTGATAACGGTTGTTGAAAAATAAAAACTTAAGGGAGCTTAAAACAGCTCCCTTTTGCTTAAGAGGTGGATATATGACCTATGATGAAGTCAGATTAGAAGCTATTAAAGAGAAATTGAGCAAAAGAGAAGATCTTGTATCAAGACTTGACGATCTTAACGGAAAAAAGAAGCAGATCAAGAGAAATCTTTCGGTTTTAGAGGCTGAAGTCCACAATGAGCAGGTCGACGTAATAAACCTTGAGGAAAAGACCTTTACCTCGGTCGTTTTTGATATTCTTGGGAAAAAGGAGCAAAAGCTCGAAAAAGAAAGGGCAGAGGCGCGCGAGGCGGCAGTAAAAAGAAACGCGGCAAGGCTTGAGCTTGAAAATATATCTGCTGAGGTGTGCGCGTGTGAAGCGCAGATCGAAGGGTGTGAGAAAGAATATATCGGTATTCTTTCCGAAAGACTACTTCAGATCAAAAAGTCGAGTGCTTCTGCGACGGAATATGCCATTGTTTGGAGTGACATTTTGGCGAGGCGCAGAGAGGACACGGAAAAATTGAACGAGATAGCAGAAATTTCACAGGATGCTGTCGCAGTTGCAGAGCAAGTGATAAAGGAGCTTTCTGTAGTGGACGATTTAGTGGCGCGCGACATAGTTGGTGGCGGTGTGCTGCTGAAGATGCGGAAGCGCGAACACATAAGTGAGGTCGAAAGGCTTTATAGGGTGCTCGAAAAGAAGCTGTCTGTTTTGAATGAGAAAACAGTTGATATCGATATCGGTGCCTGCGAGAAAATAGTTCTTGGCGGCCTTGGCGGGGTCGATGATTTCTTTTGGGATAACTTTTTTACCAATTGGGATATGGTAGACCGAGTGGAAGAGGCGCAGCGCAGTATTAACAAAACGGTTGCTCAAATTTCCGAGCTACAGGAGTGGCTCTCGATCGTTAAAAAATATATCGAAGCGGAAAAAGAGCTTTTGGTGGCTCTGCTTGACAATTCAAATGCTATTTAAGGAGTTTTATGAAATTACTATTTAAGCAAAGGATGTTTTCGTGGTTTGACAGCTACGATATTTATGACGAGGCGGGCAGAGTGGCTTGCACCGTCAAGGGGGAGCTTTCCTGGGGACATATGTTCCGTATATATGGCAGGGACGGCAAGGAGCTCGGTTCTGTAAAGCAGGAGGTATGGACGTTTTTGCCCAAATTCTATATGTATATGGGCAACGAATGCGTGGGAAGCATCTGTAAAGAGCTTTCGTTCTTTACCCCGAAATATAATATTGACTTCAAGGGCTGGCACGTTGAAGGTGACTGGGCTGAATGGGACTATACCATTTACAATAGTGCAGGGCAACGCGTAGCGAGCATAAATAAGGAAATATGGAAGTGGACGGATACTTACGTGATCGACGTTTTTGACCCCGCAGATGCTCTTTGCGCATTGATGCTCGTCCTCGCGATTGATGCAGAGAAGTGCTCGTGAGGGGATTGACCAAAAGGATAAGGCTTGCTCGCAGAGCTTTTGGAGAGGTTGAGAACTGCTCTTAAAAAAAGAAAAACTCAATATATAGTTTAAAGGACAAATAATTACCGCGTGTAATTGGTTTATATACTTAATCACGGAAAAATAAAAGGAGGATGAATATGGAATACCGCGACGGTAATCTTCAAAATTTGAAGAAAAATGTTGAAAGGGCGGCATATCTTGAGTCAAGACTCAAGGAGCTGACAAAAATCAAAAAGGAGCTTGAGCCCAAACTCGTGCTTTTGGAGATCAACGCGCAAAACGAAGGTGAAGATGTTGAAAATCTTGAAGGAAAGACCCTGACCTCACTGTTTTATGATATCGTTGGCAAAAAGGAAGAAAAGCTTGAAAAGGAACGCGCCGAGGCATCAAAATCCGCAGGTGAGAGAGACGAAGTAAAGCGCGAGCTTGATGCAGTGACAGATGAGATAGCTTCTTGTAAAACTGAACTTGCATCCCTTGTAGGCAGTGCGGAAAGATATGCTAACGCACTTGACGAAAAGCTTGAGGGCGCAAGAAACTCGGGCGTGCGAGATGCAGACACCGAGCTTGCTTGCAAGGAGAGAATTTTGTGCTGTGAAGCTCAGCTAAGGCGCATAAATCACGCGTTAATCATCCTTGATAATGCGAAGGATAAGGCGAACAAGATCGTGCGTGAGCTCGATGATGCAGAGGGCTGGGATGAGATATCCTTTGTCGCCGGTGCAGCTCTTGCGAGTGCAAAAAATGACGACCACACAGGCAACGCAAAGAATTTTACAAACGCATATAAAAAGGAGATTGCAAATCTTGCGGAATGTGAGCTTGGCATTGATACCGATGCGCTTTCACAGATAGAGATGACCGTGGATGCGGTAAATGGCAAAATCGAATTGCTCAGCACCTTAACAGAGGAGCTTTTCAACCGCAAGGATGCAATAATCATATCCATAGTGAAGCTTCAGCTCTGCTTTTAAGAGATTACCCCATAAATAATCAAAACCCCTTGACATACAAGGGGTTTTTTGTTATCATATATTCAGATAAATTACTTTGAGAGGACATTTTATGGCAAGAGTATCATCTAAAAAGGATAAGAACATATATCAGCAGACAAGAGAGAATCTTGATCTTTCACGCGAGAGCGCGAGCGAGCTTCTTGAGTGGATATCGCCCGAGAGAATTGAGAGGATCGAAAACGAAAAGTCAATGCCCAATCCCGACGAGGTATTGCAGATGGCGGATAAATACAAGCTTCCGAGACTTTGCAACTACTATTGCTCAAATCAGTGTCCCATCGGTCAGCAGTACGTTCCCGAGGTGACTACAAAGGATCTTTCCCAGATCACACTCGAACTTCTTGCTTCTCTTAATGCAATGAACGGCAAGCGCGAGAGGCTTATTGAGATAACCGTCAATGGAAGGATCGACGACACCGAGATCGAAGATTTCGTGCGCATCCAAGAGGAGCTTGAGCGGATTTCCGTCACGGTTGAAACACTTCAGCTATGGAGCGAAAGAATGCTTGCCAACGGTGTTATTGACGAAAGAAAATACAGAGAGTATAAAAGCAGAAGAAAATAAAGGGCGTTGTCTTATTTAGCGAAGAACAAAGGTCAGCGAACGTTTAAAACATAAATTGCTTAAACATTTACTTGTTTAACGAAGAAAAGAGGTTCAAAATGAACCTCTTTTCGTTTTTTATCCGGCTTTTTAGATGTTTCCTAATCTAAATGAGCCGGAATTTTTGCTTTATACGTCCTCGTCGAGCCCGAAATGCATCTGTTCCCAAATGCCTTTTTCGGACAAGGCTTCGACGATCTCGCCGTTTTCAAAGCGTTCGACGGTTATAGTGCCGACAAATCTGATGTATGAAGGGTAGAGCCCCATTGCCTTAACGAACCAGATAAGTGCTTTGCTTGCTTTTGCACGCGCGGAGCCGTATCCTTGTTCAACAACGAACGTTTCGATTATGTCCTCTGCGTTGTAGGTAATGCGGAAATGCTGTGTGCCGTCGTCGTAGTCGTAAACGAGAGTTTTGTGGTAAGTTTTTTTAGTTGTAGGATCAAAGCAGGGGTCCTTTTGCTCGTATTTTATGGCTTCTGTATCACATCCGAGCTTTTCTCCGTCCTTGTAGATTACGAAAATGGGGAAGTGCTTGTAGCCGTATTCCTTTCGCGCTGTTATGTAACTGGAGATCACCTGGTAGGGTCCAACCTTTGCTCTGCCCCAATACCAATGGTGCATAAGCCAAAACATACCCATATTGCCCCAGTTATGATCGTGATATCCTGAGCCCGTCAGTTCAAGAGCGCTTTCTGCAGTCTTAATGCTTGCTTTTACCCTGCCTTCGGGTACGGCCGGGAGCCACGCAAAGTATTTTTTCTCTCCAAAGAAGAAATGCCCTGTCTTATGTCTATAGCTTTGTGCATGGCTCTCAAGCTCCATGTCGCAGACGGTATCTTCGTCCTCATAGTGGATCTTGTAGCTTCTCAGATCGCCCTTGAAGGTACATTTTCCTATGCGAACATCGCATTGCTCGCGTGAAAAGCTGCAATCTTCAATGGGAAAGCTGACTTCCTTGAGTATTTCCTTGCCGTTACCTGTCAGTGAAAATGAAACGCAGGGTGCGTATCCCATACTTACCGCGGTGACGGGTTGTGAGTAGAAAACAATTACGAGTGAGTATCCGCCGTCAAGCTTGGCGTCAAAATACCACCATTCGTATTCACCGAATTTGCCCTTTGTGTGAAGGGCATCCTCTTTTTGTATTATCATATCGGGGCGAATGCCGAGATTTATATAGTCCTCGGCACGCTCTGCAAGTCTTGCCGTTTTTTTAATCATAAATCCATTCCTTTCGGTTGATTATGAACATATTATACCACATTTCGGGCGTATTGGCAAGAGAGTAACAAGTAATTTTTTGGTGAAACGGTATTTGTATTATCTTTCAGTCATTTCATTTGCAGAAAAGATCCTTTATATGCTCGTTTACAGAGCGATAACTCTTTCCGTCAACTATTAGATGGTCCCGGAGCTGTATGCCGATTATTTCCATCTCACGCTTCAACAGAGAAGTAAATTCTATGTCGCTTTGAGAGGGGATAAGGCATCCGCCCGGATGGTTATGTACGAAATATACAGACGGTGCGCGCTTTAAGATGCTGAGCTCGATTACGTTGCGAATAATTGGCTTTACCTCGTTTATACTTCCGATAGCTACTGCACTGATATCTATCAGATTGTCATAGTTATCTACAAAAATGCAAAAAGCGACCTCCTTGATAGCTCCCATAATAAAGCTGTTAGCCGCTTCTGCAGCATCTTCAACGTTGCTTATTCGTTTGAATGAGCGTTTTTCTTGCTTTGCGTACGCCTTGGCAAGCAGAAGGATGACCTTGATTATGATCGCGCTATCATTGCCAACTCCATCTACGTGACGGAGTTCGGCAAGCGATGCCTCGGTCATTTTGTTCACCGAACCAAAGCGTTCTATGAGGCGGTGCGCGGTATCGTTTGTGTTCCTTCGCGGAACGGCATAAAACAAAAGAAGCTCCAAAAGCTCGTGTTCGTTGAAGCCTTCGCCCTCGGATATTAAAAATCTTTGCTTTAAACGGCGTCTGTGCCCCTTGTGGAGGGAATCCGTTGATTCGTTTTCCATTTTTTCTCTCCTTTTTGAAAAAATGACAACTGTCTCAATATATATTACCTGCTTTTATCGTCAAATTCTTCAATTTTTTTCAAAAAAGTCGAATTATTAATAAAAAAGATTGAAAATGCGCATATGATAAAGATAATCTTCAAATTTTGATTTGGTGGGGAGTTACTTTGCTTTGGATTGGTCGCTTTTTGAAAAAAGCTTGGCAAAAACT
>CALGCW010000283.1 GCA_937884385.1 uncultured Clostridia bacterium
TGACGGTGTTGCTGTAATCGATAAGAACGTTATCCTTTTCGGCGGAGAGAACAATCTCAACGTATTCAAAAGCAACGGTTCTTCCGGCTTCTGTGAAGCTCCTGTTGAAGTTTGCTGCTCGGAAGGAAATATGCCTACTGCGGTAGTTGAAGCGGTTGACCCGATAGTTCTTGGCGTTAAGGTTATTGAAAAGAGACACGAGCACCATTGTGTTTGCTGTTGCACGTGCGGTGATATTCCCGAGGGTGTGACAAGGAATATCAACGGTGGTCTTTGTGACGACGGAGAGAGATATCTCGCGGTATCTATTGGAATATTCTCAGTAGTGAGAATAGTGCGTCCCGCGCAATACCTCATCAACGCGACCGAGTACACAGTTCCCGACAAAGAATGCTTGACGCGTTCCGAAGAGAACCCCTGCGATATTTTCAGATGCATGGCATTTCCAACGGATGAGTTCACAGTTGGAAACGGACCTGCACTTCATCAAATGAAGCATCCCGACAAGGGCTGCGGCTGTTAAAAAAAGCTGTTGCTTATGCAACAGCTTTTTTTCTTATTTTAAGATATACTCGGGTTCAGCTTTGTTAAGGATAGTATCCTTTGTGATCAAAATGCCTTTGATATCGGTGCGGGAGGGAACTGAATACATAATCGGCATCATTGCGGATTCGATTATGGAACGAAGTCCTCTTGCGCCCGTATTCTGTGCTATAGCAAGCTCTGCGATAGCATCTATGGCATCATCGCTGAATCTAATCTCTACTCCGTCGATGGAGAAGAGCTTCTCGTACTGCTTGACAAGGGAGTTTCTTGGTTCTGTTATTATTCGTGAAAGAGCAGCTTTATCGAGATCCGAGAGTGCTACGATGACGGGAATTCTGCCAATGAGCTCGGGTATAAGACCGTATTTCACGATATCGTGCGAGGTGACGTCCTTATATATACCGTCTCTCTTTTTCTCGCTCTTCTTTTTTACTTCGCCGCCGAAACCTATCTGATTGTTGCCCTTACGCTTTTCAATTATCGCTTCAAGACCGTCAAAGGCACCGCCGCAGATGAAGAGAATATTTTGCGTGTTTATCTGTATAAATTCCTGGTTAGGGTGCTTTCTGCCGCCCTGAGGAGGAACGTTCGCTGTCGTACCCTCAAGTATCTTAAGAAGTGCTTGCTGAACGCCTTCGCCCGATACATCACGTGTGATCGAACGGTTTTCGCTTTTTCTTGATATCTTATCGATCTCGTCGATATAGATTATACCTTTTTCAGCGCGTTCTACATCGAAGTCTGCTGCTTGAATAAGTCTGAGAAGTATGTTTTCAACGTCCTCACCGACATATCCTGCTTCCGTCAGTGTTGTTGCATCAGCGATTGCGAAGGGAACCTGGAGCGTTTTTGCGAGGGTCTGGGCAAGGAAGGTCTTGCCGACACCTGTAGGTCCGAGCAAAAGAACGTTGCTCTTTTGAAGCTCAACTCCGTCAAGCTCCTTATTCTCACCATCCTCATTTTTTGATAGAATTCTTTTGTAATGATTATATACCGCAACGGATAGGGCGATCTTCGCATCGTCCTGACCGATAACGTATTCGTCGAGGGTCCTTTTGATGTCCATTGGCTTCGGAAGATCCTCGAGATTTATCGATTCACTTTCCGATGAAGAGTAGTCCTCGTACGCTTCTTCAAGGATCTCGTGACAAGTGTCAACGCAAAATTCGCAAAGGTACACTCCCTTAGGTGAGGGGATCAGGAAATTTACTTGATTTTCGCTTCTACCGCAGAAACAGCAATACCGTTTTGTGGTATTGCCGTTTCCGTGGCCGTTATTATTTTCAGCCATAATATTTACCTTTCTCTATCAGGAATGCTTATCAATGACCTTGTCTATAAGACCGTAAGCAAGAGCTTCGTCGGACGTCATATAGTTGTCTCTCTCTGTATCGAGAGCGATCTGCTCGACGGATTTGCCCGTGTTCTGCGCAAGTATCTTATTGAGCCTGTCGCGAGTGCGGAGGATAAGGTCTGCCTGAATTTTGATATCGGTAGCCTGACCTCTTGCGCCTCCGAGAGGCTGATGGATCATTATCTCACTGTTGGGTAGTGCAAATCTCTTGCCCTTTGCGCCTGCAGAGAGAAGGAAAGCGCCCATACTTGCAGCCATACCGATACAAACTGTTGAAACGTCACATTTGATGAAGTTCATCGTATCGTAGATCGCCATACCTGCGGTGACGGAGCCACCGGGACTGTTGATGTAGAAGGAAATATCCTTGTCGGGGTCCTGAGCTTCAAGGTAGAGAAGCTGTGCTACTACGAGTGAAGCGGTGTGATCATTTACTTCCTCGGAAAGGAAAATGATTCTATCGTTGAGAAGCCTTGAATAAATATCACAGGAGCGCTCGCCTCTGCTAGTTTGTTCAATGACCATAGGAACTAAAGAATTATACATCGTATTAGACCTCCTTATGTTAATGGTTGTGGGGAAGACCTACGGTATCAGCCTTCGGTCTCCTCGGTTGTTTTCTTTGTTGTTTTTCTTGTTTTCTTTACGGGTTTTTCTTCGCCTTCAGCTACTTCTGCCTTGGGGGCAGCCTTCTTTGTTGATCTCTTCTTGGGAGCCTTTACAACGGCCTTTTCCTTAACTGCGTCAAGCGCGAGCTTAACCTTCATATCTGCTCCGATAAACTCGGGATCGATAGAAGCCTTAACCTGCTCAACGTCGATGCCGTATGCTTCAGCGATTCTTGCATATTCACCGTTGATATCGTCTTCGCTTGCTGTGAGACCTTCAAGCTCTGCAATCTTTTCAAGAGCGAGTCTTGCTTTTACCTGCTTTTCAGCCTGAGGACGGAACTGTGCGCGAAGTGTTTCAAGTGTCATACCTGTGTACTGGAAATATGTCTTGAGGTCAAGACCCTGCATACGGAGCTGGTTGTCATAGTCGCGTACAAAATTTTCTGCCTCTGTATCGTACATAGCCTCGGGAATGTCAGCTACGAGCTTTTCAATAAGAGCGTCCATAATCTGACCGTCTACTGCGTTCTGAGCTGCTGCCTCGTGTCTCTTTTCGATTTTTGCCTTAAGGTCTGCCTTGTATTCATCAAGAGTATCAAATTCAGATGCGTCCTTTGCAAATTCATCGTCAAGCTCAGGAAGCTCAACCTTTGTGATCGCGTGGATCTTTACCTTGAATACGGAAGGCTTGCCTGCAAGGTCCTCTGCGTGGTATTCAGCGGGGAAGGTTACGTTAACGTCGAATTCATCATCAACGCTGTGACCTACGATCTGCTCCTCAAATCCGGGAATGAACTGACCTGAACCGAGTTTAAGAGCATAATCCTCGCCCTTGCCGCCTTCGAATGCAACGCCGTCAACAAAGCCCTCAAAGTCGATAACAGTTGTATCGCCAAGCTCAGCGGGGCGATCGTTAGCATCGATCTCACGGCTGTATCTCTCTCTTACAAGATCAAGCTCTTTATTTACCTCATCTTCTGTGACGGGTGCTACTTCTTTATTTACTTCTATACCAAAGTATCCTTCGATCTGAACGTCGGGCTTAACGTATACCTTTGCAGTAAATACTACGCCGTTCTCATCGATTGAAAGAACGTCGATCTCGGGCTGTGCAACGGGATCAATTCCTGCTTCCTTGATAGCATCTTCGTAAGCGGAAGGAAGAATATCGTTAAGAGCTGTGTCATAGAAGAAGCCCTTACCGTACATTTTTTCGATCATGGCTCTGGGAGCCTTGCCTTTTCTGAAGCCGGGGATATTGATCTTACCTACTTCTTTTTTGTAAGCGCGCTCACAAGCAGCTTCAAATACAGACTGTTCAACAGAGAAGTGAAGCTCTACCTGGCTTCCTTCAAGCTTTTCATTTTTGATTAATTTCATTTTTTAATCCTCCAAGATTTTTAACATACATTGTTTATTATATATAATTGACAACAAAATGTCAAGATTTTTTTACAAAATAACTGAAAAATCATAGAAAAATGGGCATTGGTGCAAAATTGAGGTAATCTGCCGCTACCATTGTAAATCTGATACCTTCATATTCAAACTGCCTTGGTATGGAATAATTATTATGGATGTGACCGTAATAGCACTCTTTTATCCCGTATCTTTTAAGTACGTTGAGAATTTTGTCGCATGTGCATTCAAGATATACGGGAGGGAAGTGAAGGAATACGAGCACGGGCAACTTAGGATCGCTCTCCCTTAGCTTCATTGCTTCGTTTAAGCTGATTTCAAGGCGCTGTGCCTCTCTTGCGACGATCTTTTCATAGTCGACGTCTCCGACGGTCTTTTGCTGCTTTTCGTCATAGAACCATCCGCGTGAGCCGCAGATTATACAATTCTCAAGAAGGTATGCGTTATTATGCAGCAGCTTTATAGTGGTGATGCCGTTTTCTTCAAAGAATTTATTAATTTTTGAAGCTGTAGACCACCAAAAATCATGGTTGCCCTTGCCGATTATTTTTGTGCCCGGAAGAGAGTTCAAGAAAATGAAGTCATCCTTGGCTTCATCAAGCGTCATAGCCCAGGATATATCACCCGGTATGATAACGGTATCATCGTCATTAATTATCGCTTTAAAATTCTTTTCAAGCTTTTTGTGGTAATCCTTCCATTTTGTACCGAACTTTTCCATTGACTTATTCGTAGTCTCGTTCGTTGATAAATGAAGGTCGGAAATAACGTATAAAGACATTATTTTCATCCTTTCGTTTGAATATGTCGTGTGATTTTGTTAATAATATAATCGAGAGCAAGCTCTCAAAAATCAGTTGCCGTCAGGCAGGGGGAGATTATTATGAATAAAGAGAATAATTGCTGTTCAAGTCCCAAAAACGTGATCAAGGGTATTACTTGTGAGGTCGTCACCTGTAAATATCACGAGGGAAACGGTCATTGCACCGCCGGTCACATCAAGGTTGGTCCCAACCAAGCGGAAGCCAAGAGAGAGACCCTTTGCACCACCTTCGAAAACAGAACTGAATAATCCTATTCATATAAAAGGCATATCTCGCAAGAGATGTGCTTTTTATTCGTTTATAAATCTCTTGATCTCGCTATACATACCGTCAGGATCGATGACTCTCTTAAATCTTACTTCTTTTTGATCGAGATCCTTAAGCGGGAGAGGTATAGGCTCGTGAGAGAGCTTTTCAAGACGGTAGAATGCCTCTATATCCGTGAGATAAACGTCATCGTATATCGCATCGTGAACGTCCTTCGCGAATTTATATGGATTTGCTGTAGATGCTATGATCGAAACGGTATTATCGCTCGTTTCCTGTCTGTACTGTCCGAGTGCTGAAAACGCAACGCCTGTATGAGTGTCTATCAGATAACCGTAATCATCGTGAACGATCTGTACGGTGCGCATCGTTGTATACTCATCGGAATAATATCCCATAATGTCACTGTTGATCTGCGCAAGTGTATCGGTGTCAATCTTATAGCATCCCGTTTCATTCAAGGACTTCATATAGCCAGCGGTTTTTTCTGATCCGCATATAAGATAGAGAAGTCTTTCAAGGTTGCTTGAGATGAGGATATCCATAGAGGGGGACATTGTCACTCTGAAGGGGCGGTGTCTGTTATAAGTGCCTGTTCTTAAGAACTCGGTAAGCACGTTATTGGAGTTGGATGCACAGATGAGCTTATTTACTGGAAGTCCCATAAGCTTTGCTATATATGCGGCAAGTATATTGCCGAAATTGCCTGTTGGTACGCAGATATTAACTTTGTCACCGAGCGTAATGCTATCCCGGTTAATAAGATCGCAGTATGCTTTGAAATAGTAAACGATCTGCGGTGCGAGTCTGCCGAAATTGATGGAATTCGCGCTTGAAAGCGTATATCCCTTATCTGATAGCTCTTTTACAATGCTTTCATCGGAAAAAATGCTTTTGACGGCGGTTTGTATATCGTCGAAATTACCGTTTACGCCGCAAACGTTGACGTTCGCTCCGCTTTGGGTTGTCATTTGCAATTTCTGAATTGTGCTGACGCCGTTTTCGGGGAAAAATACACATATCTTGATTCCGTCGATATCCTTATATCCCTCAAGTGCGGCTTTTCCCGTGTCACCGGAGGTAGCAACGAGGATGAGTGAGGTCTTCGTCTCGTTTGTTTTTTTAAGAGCACGTGAGAGTAGTCTCGGCATTATCTGAAGCGCCATATCCTTAAAGGCGCAGGTCGGTCCGTGCCAAAGCTCAAGCGAATAGGTGTTATCATTGACTTTTACCGTTCTGCAAGCTCCGTTTGGAAAGGACTCCTTTGAATAAGCCTTTTCGCAATCGCACAGAAGCTCGTCATAGGTATAGTCAGTAAGGAATTTTGAAAGTATATCGGCAGCAAGCTCGGGATAGGGAAGAGTACAGTATCTTGAAATATCGTCGAGTGTTATCTGCGGTATGTTTTCGGGCACGAAAAGTCCACCGTCATCGGCAAGACCCTGTTTGATGACTTGGGCGGAGGTATATTTTGTTTTATTTGTGTCTCTTGTGCTTTGAAAGTTCATTTTTTCTCCTATAGGTTTTTAACAAAGAATTCGTATGCGTTTTTGTAAAGTATTTTTTCGGTGAGCTCGGTTGAATAATTTTGCTTTTGCATCTCATCTGCAATTTTGTAAATGTCTTCAATCCCGTTGATACCCACAGGAAGAGAAGTCCCGTCAAGATCACAGCCCATACACAGCGTATCCTTACCGCCGAGAGACATATAGTGCTCTATGTGGCGAAGGACGGAAGAAATATCTGCGCTTCCGTTTCGTTCGAGATGCTCGGGGCAAAGGTTGATACCGACGATACCACCAAGCTTTGCTATTGAAAGAAAATCACTGTCAAGAAGATTGCGTGAATGGGGATTTACACTGTACGAGTCGGAATGCGAGGCTATTATCGGCTTATTGGCTGCAGCCGCGATCTCGATAGTGTCAAGTGTTCCCTTAAATGAGCAATGGGATACATCGGGAATGATGCCGAGCTTAAAGCATAATTTTACCACTTCTTTTCCAAAATCGGTCAAGCCGTTTTGAGTATCGTGCGCACCGCCTATGCAGGTGTCACCGTACCAATTGAGCGTAAGTACTCTGACGCCTTTGCTATGTAAAGTATGGAGCCGAGCGATATCATTTTCTAGAATACGCGCGTCCTCTACGGCAAGTATCAAGGGGGTCAAGCCACCACTGACAAGGCATAGAAGGTCTGATGAGTTATTGGCAATAGCGATAATATTACAGTTATTTTTTACTTCATTATCAAGGTTTTCACGCACCGCTAAGAAGCGTTCGTAGCCTTGAAGATCGGAAAGGCGTTTGTCGGTCCATATTGCCATTACCTGTGCGTATTTGTTTATGTATTCTGCTTTTTTGAGCGAAACATGAAAGCTGTTTTCAAAAAATCCTTGTTTTTCCGAATACAGCCTTGTTGCCGTATCGCAATGAAGATCGAATAAATTCATAATCAATTACCGAATGCGTCCTCAATATGGTTGATTTTTAAGACTTCGCTTGGGGAAGAGTCCTTAGACTTTTTCAAGTAGACCTCTATCACGTCAAGGCGCAGCTTCTTTTTGGTTGGGTGCAGATTAACGTATGCCTGCGCCGCGGCGACCGTACGCCTTTGCTTTGAGTGCGTGACAGCCATTGCAGGACTGCCGTATTGGAGATCAAGGTCACTTGTGCACGAGCGTGACTTGACCTCAACAAATATAATATATTGTTTATTTTCGGCGATAATGTCAATTTCGTTATGGGATGCGTAGAAATTCTGCTCGATTATCTTAAAGCCCTTGCTTTGAAGATAAAAGCACGCTACGCTCTCGCCAAATCTGCCTATCTCTGTTGTGTTCTTCATTTGTTATCGTTTAAAAACCGTATGAATTTTGTTCTGTGAATGGGTGAGGGACCGTGTTTTCTGAGCGCATCCATATGTGCCTTAGTTCCGTAGCCCTTATGCTTGGCGATTCCGTATTCGGGATACAATTTGTCCATTTCCTCACACATTTCGTCTCGCGTAACCTTGGCAAGTATAGATGCGGCGGCGATAGAGGGGCTCGTTGCATCTCCTTTTATAACAGTCATTGTTGGAATAGAAAAGCCGCGGCTTATGTTGCCGTCGATTATTGCGTAATCAGCCTTGACGGATAAGCCTTCGACCGCGCGTCTCATTGCAAGCATATCCGCTTCAAGGATATTGAGCTCGTTTATCTCTTCGACGCTTGCTTCTGCGATGCAGTATGCGACGGCATTTTCTTTGATCTTTTCAAAGACCTCTTTGCGTTTCTTCGGTGAGAGCTTTTTTGAGTCATTCAAGCCCTCTATGTAAAGACCCATCGGTAGGATACAAGCCGCCGCTACCACGGGACCGCACAGAGGTCCTCTGCCTGCCTCGTCAACGCCGCATACATATTGGTAGCCTTGTTCATTAAGTGTTTTTTCAATAGTATATTCAAGCATATTTTTACCTTAAATCGTATCAAGTGTGATTTTTCCGATTTTTGCACTTCTGAATTCCTCAAGAAGCATATTGGCAGTTCTTTCATAGTCGATCTCGCCACCGCTTACAAGAAAACCGCGTTTCTTGCCGATGGCTTCAAAAAGCTCGAGATCGGTGTAGTCGGAATAATCGCTCATATCGCCGAGCTTATAGCGAACCGAGAGAAGCTCGGGATAGTGTTTTCTGAGTCGGGAGCAGAGAACTATCGCAAGGCTTTCAAGGTCAAGTATCTTATCCTTGATAGCACCTGTGAGAGCAAGGTTTTCTCCGATCACTCTATCATCGAATTTGGGCCAGAGAACGCCGGGCATATCCATAAGGTCAAGTCCAATGTTAGTTGATACCCATTGCTTATCCACCGTCACACCGGGGCGGTTTTCGACCTTTGCTTTTTTACTTCCGCAGATCTTATTGATAAGTGAAGATTTTCCAACGTTGGGAATGCCCACGATCATAGCCTTGAGCTTGCGACCGGTCATACCCTTGTCTTCATACCTCTTGATCTTTTCTGCCAAGACCGTCTTTACGGCTTCGCTGATCTTATTTATACCCATTCCGCTTACGCAGTCGGTGGTTATGCAAATCGTGTTCTCGGAAGAGTAATACTCGCACCATCTTTTTGTCATAGTGGGATCGGCAAGGGTTGCTTTATTAAGTAATAGTATCGTTGGTTTGTTGGCTGTTAACGTTGCGATCTCGGGATTGCGCGAGCTGCGGGGTATTCTTGCATCGAGTATCTCAATCACCACGTCGACGTTCTTTAGGTTTTCCGTTATCATTCGGCGTGTCTTCGCCATATGCCCGGGAAACCACTGTATCTGTTCTGATGGCATATCTTTGTCTCCTTGTCTTATTTAGTAATGTCCAAGCCTTAGCTTGGCAGCTTTAAGATCACTTTTCCGAGCACGGAGCGTTCATCTATGAGTCCGATGTCGGGGGAACGGCTGTCGAGCGAGCCGTTTCTGTTGTCTCCCATAACGAAGATATATCCTTCGGGGACAAAAACGGTATAGGTGCCTTTGGTATTGTATCTGCCGCCGCTTAAGTATATATATGAAGATTCATCAACAATCTCGTCCTCATCGAATATTTCATCGTCGGAACGGTAGAGAAGGCAATTATCGTAATCAATCTTGAGCCAAGTGTTTCCTGTGGCGATAACTCGCTTGACAACGGGTTCGTTGAGTGGGTCGAGATGATGAAATACGATTATATCATTTTCCTTTGGCGTATAAAACACGTTTGTGATGATAAGCCTTTCACCATCGATAAGAGTGTTATTCATTGATGTTCCAACTACTGTACACAATTTAAAACAGAAGGAAGTAAGTATCAATATAATTATCAACGCTTTTATGACTGAATCGAATACGTCTGAAAAAACAGATGTCAGCTTTTCGTAGTAAAAGTTGCGCTTTGATGCGGTATTTTGTGTTTCGGAGTTCATTTTTAGCCCCCTGATGATATAAAATAGATGCATGTTTGCTTCTTAAATAGTTATTATAACATACTTTATTGAAATAAACAAGATTTTTTGAAAAAAATGAAAAAAAGATGAAAAAATCTCAAAAAATTATTGACACACTTGAAAAAATGTGGTACTATAGTATGACACATAATATTGAACCCGCAAAATGCCCCTTCAAAATGGGCTTAATCTTCTTATGAAGTTATTTGATCGGATATTTTTTGAGTGTTCAAAATCTAATACATAGAGGAGAATTATTATGCTTGATTATGCTTTGACCCTGTTATGGGCAGCCGTTTTGGTTGTCGTGATCGTCTTTGAATTGCGTACGGCTGACGTTGTTTCCGTATGGTTCATTCCCGGTGCGGCAATTGCATTCGTGCTTACATTCTTTAAACATGAATCACCCCTTGGCGGACTTGGTGTACAGTTCCTTGCTTTCGCTGTCGTTTCTTTGGTTTCCTTCTTTATCTTTAAGATAGTCTTTAGTAAAAAGGTCAAGAAGCTGAAGAAGGGTAAAACAAATCTTAACGCTCTTTTCGGCGAAAAGGGTCTCGTTACTGAAGAGATCTCCAACATTCACGTTAAGGGTACTGTAAACCTTCACGGTAAGGTTTGGGCAGCTCGCTCCGTTGATGATAACGATATCATCGAAGAGGGCACGATCGTTGTAGTTGAAAGAATTGAGGGCGTTAAGCTCATCTGTTCAAGAGAGAAATAATAAGGAGGAGCGAATATTATGGTTGACGCAATTATTATTGGTGTTGCTGTTGTTTTATTTTTGATTCTTTTGGCTTGCTTGTCCCTTAGAATCGTTCCTCAGTCTAAGGCTTACGTTATGGAGAGACTTGGTGTTTACTCCAGAACTTGGTACACAGGCTTGCACCTTAAGCTTCCTTTCATTGAAAGAGCAGCTAAGATCATTGACCTTAAGGAACAGATACTTGTTTCGGAGCATTATCATACAAACGATGATTGCCCCACGCCTGCTGATTGCAAGCACCCCCGTCCTTATGTATATGCACAGCCCGTTATTACAAAGGACAATGTTCGTATGAACATTGATACAGTTGTTTTCTACATGGTTACTGACTGCAAGCTTTTCGCCTACGGTCACGCTAATCCTATTTTAGCTATCAATCATCTCACTGCGACAACACTTCGTAATATCGTTGGTGAGCTTGAGCTTGACGCAACACTCACATCAAGAGATCTCATCAATACTAAGATGAGAGCTATCCTTGATGAGGCTACCGACCCCTGGGGTATCAAGGTAACACGTGTTGAGATCAAGAACATTGATATTTTTGATGAAGATCTCCGTGAAGCAATGGAAAAACAGATGATCGCTGAGCGCACACGCCGCGAGAGAATCATCGAGGCTGAAGGTATCAGAAAGGCTGAGATCCTTGTTGCTGAAGGTAAGAAGCAGGCTGCTATTCTTGAGGCAGAAGGTAAGAAGCAGGCTGAGATCCTCGCCGCTGAAGCTCGCAGAGAAGCAATGATCTGTGAGGCAGAAGGTGAAGCTGAAGCTATTCTTCAGGTACAACAGGCTACTGCTGAAGGTATCAAGATGGTTAACGCATCCGAGCCTTCTAAGGAAGTTCTTACGATCAAGAGTCTTGAGGCATTCGAAAAGGCTGCTGACGGCAAGGCTACTAAGATCATTATTCCTTCCGAAATCCAGGGACTTGCAGGTCTCGCATCCAGCGCCGCTGAAATTTTCAAAGCAGAATAATCAAGCTAATTCAATAAATATTATACAAGGCACAGAGATTTCTGTGCCTTTCTTTTATAAAACCTTTGACAAATGCATTAGTATATAGTATAATTAAATGAAAGAAAAATTCGAAGGAGTAATTATGCCAAGGTTCTTTGTTACTACAGAGCAGATAGAAAATGATAAGATAGTAATTACAGGCGAGGATGCTCACCATATTTCGCGCTCGCTGCGAATGGCTGTGGGTGAAAAAATAACGGTATCAGATATGAACAATAATGAATATATGTGTATTCTTGAGAAGTTTAACGAGAATTCCGTTGTTGCTAAAATAGAAGAGCATAACGCATCAATCGTTGAGTCGCCGGTTAAAGTTCATCTCTTTCAAGCTCTGCCGAAGGGTGAAAAGTTGGATTTTATTATTCAAAAATCGGTTGAGTGCGGTGTGTATGATATCACGCCCTTTGAAAGTGAGAGATGCGTTGTGAAGGTAAAAAATGACGCAGAGGATAGAAAGACCGAGCGCAGATGCAAGATCGCTCTTGAAGCGGCAAAGCAATGCGGAAGGGGTATTGTTCCCACGGTCAACCGCACGGTTTCGTTTACAGAGATGATCAGCAGGGCGGAGGACTCTGACCTCGTTCTGTTTTGCTATGAGGGTGATGGCACTGAGTCGATTGGAACTGTTTTGAAAAAAGAGAGACTGCAAAGGGATATCCGTGATATTTCAATAATCATTGGCAGCGAGGGCGGTTTTTCTGATAAAGAAGCAGCTATTGCGCGAGAGAGAGGACATAAAATGATTGGCCTTGGAAAGAGAATTCTTCGCGCTGAAACGGCAGCTATATTTGCATTGACCTGCCTTGTATACGAATTTGAGCTTTCATAAAGCCGTTTATTAATCAATAAATATATAAAAAGCACAAAAAATCTCAAAATAATTATTAAAAATATCAAAATACCTATTGAAAAATAACAAAAACTGTAGTATAATATAGTACAGTATGTACAAATATTAAACGCTTACGATTGAGAGGTTTATTTTATGTCTAACAGATTATTCCAAGGCGTAGTTCACCAGATGAGGGACGCGGTTGACCGTGTAATTGGTGTTGTGGATGAAAACGGTATAGTTGTTGCTTGCTCAGAGCTTACAAAAATTGGCGAAGCAAGACAGGGTGTTGTTGAGGAGATGTCATACTCTCCCAAGGCTTTTACACTTCTTGGCTATACATACAACCCTATTACTGCAGGCTCAAAATCCGAGTATTATGTATTTGTTGAGGGTGAGGACAAGATGGCTGAAAAAATTGCCAAAATACTTGTCGTTTCTTTTGCAAATATTAAGAACCTTTACGATGAAAAATATGATAAGGGTTCCTTTATTAAGAATATCATTCTTGACAATATCCTTCCCAGTGATATTTATATCAAGAGCAAGGAGCTTCATTTTAATACTGAAGAAGTTCGTATCGTATTTCTCGTTAAATTCTATGGCAGAACCGATATGATGCCCTATGAGATCCTTCAGAATATGTTCCCGGACAAATCAAAGGATTACGTTATCAGCGTTGGTGAGCAGGACGTTGTTCTTGTTAAGGATATCAAACCCGGAACAGATCGCCGTGAGATCGAAAAGATCGCTTCCGGCATCGTAAATACCCTTAATAGTGAATATTACGTTAAGGTCGCAATCGGTATTTCTACCGTTGTTGATAACATCAAGGACCTTGCAAGAGCTTATAAGGAAGCTCAGGTTGCCCTTGACGTCGGCAAGGTATTCGAAACCGAAAAGAATATTATCAGCTATGAAAACCTCGGTATAGGCAGACTTATATATCAGCTTCCCACCACTATGTGTGAGATGTTCCTTCAGGAAGTATTTAAGAAGGGAAGCCTTGATTCTCTTGACAAAGAAACGCTTATGACTATCCAGTGCTTCTTTGAAAACAATCTTAACGTTTCAGAAACCTCAAGAAAGCTTTTTGTACACAGAAACACCTTGGTTTACAGACTTGAAAAGATCCGCAAATTGACAGGACTTGATCTTAGAGAGTTTGAACACGCGATCACCTTTAAGGTAGCTCTTATGGTTCAAAAGTATCTCAAGTCCATTTCTGCGAAATATTGATTTCTAATTTGTACTTAAGCGAAACGGATGCCTTCTGTTTCGCTTACTCTCTTTACTATAATCAGTTGCTAAGGCAACAGAACGGAGACAAATATGAAAAATAAGATATTATCCACTTTAGCGATAATTCTCGTTATAGTGCTCGCATTGACCGCCATCGCGTGTCATTACGTACCCCCCACGATCACAAATCCTTCTACAAACGGTTCAACAAGCAATAATTCTTCTATCGATAGTCCCGAGCCTCCTAAGTCCGATCCCATCGATTATATGGACACTATGTTCCTTGTTGACTATCTATTTAAGAATTATTCCATTTTCGATGTTGATTATGAGACCGCGATGCTTTCTGCTATCCGCACATACGTTAGCTTGACGGGTGATAAATACGCGATGTATTATACCCCTGAGGAGCTTGAGGAAATGCAGTCGGAAAACAACGGTGATCTCTACGGAATAGGCGTACAGGTTATTTTTGACTATGACGAATATTTTATGGAGATAGTTCTCATTATGCCCGATTCTCCCGCACAGGGACAGCTTGCCGTTGGCGACAAGGTCACTCACATTTATGACGGCGAAAATATGGTAGCTCTTACTGCTATTGTTGAAGAAAATCGCGCAAAGGCAAAAGAGCTTTATGCTGATTACACCGATGAGGAGATCAATAACGTAGCTTGCTATGAGACCTTCCAGTATGCTGTCTCCAAGCTCAAGGGTCCCGAAAACACTTATGCAAGATTTACCGTTGACAGGGACGGTGAAATAATTGAATATAACATTCGCAGAGCGAAGGTTAAAACTGTCTCTGTCACATGCAAAACATCCATTCGCGATCCGAAGGTGGGAATAGTTCAGATCAGCCAGTTCGATCTTACGACACCCGTTCAGTTTAAGGAATGTATGGATACACTAATTGCAAGCGGTTGTGATAAGTTTGTATTCGACGTTAGAAATAATCCCGGCGGTGACCTCGCTTCGGTCGTTGCGGTCTTGAGCACCTTACTTGAGAAGGGCGACGTAATTATTTCAACGAAGCATACTAACGACAGAAATACGATAACTACTGTTAAGGAAGTTAACTATGGCAAGGAAGATGATTATTCTACCTGCAATGTTACTTCTGCTGACATTGGTAAATACAGAGGTTATAAATACGTTGTACTTGCGAACGAGAATTCCGCAAGCGCTGCTGAGCTTTTCACCGCTGCTTTGCGTGATCACGAAATTGCAGAGCTTGTTGGTGTAAAGACCTACGGCAAGGGAAGTATGCAAAGCATATATAACCTTGCAGCACAGGGTAGCTCATACTACGGAGCTCTTAAGCTTACAACAAAGCTTTATTTCCCACCCTCCGGCGAAGGTTTTAACGGTATCGGTCTTTACCCCGATCATACAGTAGAGCTTGAAGGAGTTGCGGCAGAAACGCATTTTTACAAGCTTACCGAAGAAATTGACAATCAGCTTCAAAAGGCTGTATCCACTTTAATAGACTAATTTCAATTTTATAATACAGAGGAGAATTTATTATGGCAAAAGTTAAACAGATGTTGTACACAAAAGAAGGCTTCCAGGCTCTCCAGGCTGAGCTTAAGGAGCGCCAGACTATAAAACGTGAGGAAATCAAAGAGGCGATCGCTCTTGCACGTTCCTTCGGTGACCTTTCCGAGAACTCTGAATATGATGAGGCAAGAAACGAGCAGGCGAAGAACGAAGCGAGAATTCTTGAGCTTCAAGCCCTTATCGATAATGCTCTTATCGTAGACGAAACGAAGATCGACACAAGTGTTATAAGTATTGGCTCTACTGTAAAGGTATTTGACATTACTTATAACGAAGAAGTTGAATACAGCATCGTTGGTTCTAACGAGGTAGATCCTCTTGTAGGCAAAATCTCCGACCAGTCTCCCATCGGCAGAGCTCTTATGGGTAAATCTGCAGGTGCTGAATTCAACGTTGAGACACCTTCCGGAACTATCGCTATGAAGGTTCTTGAAGTGACCAGAAAATAATCCCACGGAGGTTAAAAATGACAGAAATTAACAATGTCAATGAAGAATTACTTTCCCTTGATGAAGAAAAGGAGCTTAATTCTATTCTTCAAATAAGGCGCGATAAGCTTGCTGCGCTTAAGGAAAGCGGAAACGATCCATTTGAAAAGGTTAAGTATGATTTTGATACTTACAGCACGGATATTAAGGACAACTTTGAATATTACGAGGGCAAGGAAGTTAAGATCGCTGGCCGTATTATGAGCAGGCGTGATATGGGTAAGGCAAACTTCATCGACGTAATGGACGGTAAGGGAAGAATCCAGTGCTACATCCGTATTAATGATATTGGTGAAGAGGTATTTGAGCAGTATAAGAAGTGGGATATCGGTGATATCGTAGGTGTCAGCGGTATTGCGTTCAGAACAAGACGCGGTGAGATCTCTGTTCACGTATACTCCATTGAGCTTCTTGCAAAGAGCCTTCTTCCTCTCCCTGAAAAGTTCCACGGTCTCAGAGATACCGACCTCAGATACCGTCAGAGATATGTTGACCTTATTATGAATCCCGAGGTCAAGGACACATTTATCAAGAGAAGCCAGATACTTAAGTATATCAGAGAATACCTTGACTCCAAGGGATTCCTTGAGGTTGATACCCCTATTCTCGTTCCTCTTGAGATAGGCGCATCTGCGCGCCCCTTCAAGACTCACCACAACACGCTTGATATGGATATGTATCTTCGTATCGAGACGGAGCTCTATCTTAAGAGGCTTATCGTTGGCGGAATGGATCGAGTATATGAGGGAGGAAGGATCTTCAGAAATGAAGGTATGGATACCAAGCATAATCCCGAGTTTACATCCATTGAGCTTTATCAGGCATTTACTGACTATAAGGGTATGATGGATCTTGTTGAAGAGATGTACAAGATGCTTGCGGAGAAGGTTTGCGGCTCTACTACTATCACTTACCAGGGCAAGGAAATAGATATGTCAAAGTGGGAAAGACTCACTATGGTTGAGGCAGTTAAGAAGTATGCAGGTGTGGACTATTACACATGGGCTACCGACGAGGATGCGAGAGCAGCCGCAAAGGAAAAGAACGTAGAAGTCCCCGCAAATGCGACTAAGGGTACTGTTCTGGTTGAATTCTTTGACGCTTACGTTGAAGAGAATCTTATTCAGCCCACGTTTATCTATGATTACCCTGTAGAAAACAGCCCTCTTGCTAAGAGAAAGCCAAGTGAGCCCGCTTTCACTGAAAGATTTGAGTATTTCATCAATGCTACAGAGTTTGGCAATGCGTTTAGTGAGCTTAACGATCCTATCGATCAGAGAGAGCGCTTTGAAAAGCAGGTAGCTGCAAAGCGTGCCGACGAGCCTAACTGCAATGCAGAGGTTGACTATGATTACGTTAACGCACTTGAGTACGGACTTGCACCCACGGGCGGTCTCGGATTTGGCGTTGACCGACTTGTAATGCTTCTTACAGACAGTGCGTCCATTCGCGACGTATTGTTGTTCCCAACAATGAAGCCTCTTGCAGAATAATCAATAAAAAATATAGCCACCAATCCATATAACGGATTGGTGGCATTTTCTTTTTATTTATTCTATTACTTCTTCTTTTTTGCCGTCCTTTATGATGATCTTATCAAAAATGACGAGAAGTGAGGGAAGGACGAAAAGGATAAGGAAGATTGCAGAGAATGCGCCAATACTTAGCGCTTGAAGAATGGCGGCAACCATTCCTTCCATTAAGAGATAGCATCCAAGAGTGACAAAGGCGAGGATGAGCGAAGAAGTGAGGATCGCATAGGTCGAGCGCCTCATAGTTTCGGGAAGTGCTTCTTTAACTGTATATTCCTTACGGACCTCGCGATAATAAGTAGTAAAGAGGATAGCGTAGTCTATCATCGTACCCATCAAAATGCACTGTACAAGTATCACGGCAATAAAGAATATAGGTGAGCCGGTGAGTGTCATAGCACCCATCATTGCAAATACTGCGCATTCTATTACTGCTATAAGCATTACGGATAGGGGGAAGCTTTTAAAGGTCATAAATACTACTGCGAGGATAACTACAATTGTGACGATCGTAATCAGAAGGAATTCCTGATCGAAGCTTTGCGATACCTCATAACCCATAGCGGACGTGCCAACAAGGTAGAAGTCCTTATGCATAAGGGAATCAAGCGTTTCGGTGAGATCATCGTAGAAGGCATACATCTCCTTGGATTCGGGAGCGTAATTGATCGTAAGTACCATTCTTGAATGATCCTTACCCACAAGCTGTTTCTTGCCGTCAAGGATCTGCACCTTTGCTTCGTCTATCTGTGAGAGTGCCTCCTCATCAAAGAAGGATGAGAGAGCTTCATTATCAACTATCTTTTCAGTGATGAATACGAAAAAATCATATACGGATATTCTCTTATCCGAGAAGTCCATAGTATTGCTTCTTGACATTATGTAGAGAAGAGTGATTGCGTCATCGCTGAACATTTCAGCGCCTTCCATTGAGGAGAACAGCTCTGATATGTCACTAGGCAAAAGCACCTCGTTGGCTCTTACCGTATCTGCAATTGAAATAAGCATTTCAAACTGCTGTGCCTGTTCTGCATCTAAAACGTTAGATATGTAAGGGTAGAGGCTTGCGAGAGTTGAGGCAAACTCGTCAAAGGTCATACTTTTAACGGGTTCGAAGGGAAATACGCTCTGAATATATTGGGGATCCATTCCAAGCAATCCTGCGATGGTGCCGAGAATAGTTCCCGGAGCATTGTTCATATTCATATTCTGAAGCTGCTTTATATAGAATATAATCTGAACTGTGGAAGGCTCGACACCATATTTTTGAGCGATCTCTTCGGAAGTATATTTAACTCCGTTCGTTAAGGAATCTACGACTTCACCAAGCTGTTTTATTTGTGAAACGCTGTTTTCATCCATCATTGAAGCAAACATCTCGTTTTCGATAAATGCGTCTGAAGAAATGAACTTAGCGAAATCAACAAATGTCATTCCTTGCGCGAGCATCCCGTTTTCATAAATATAGAACAGAGTGTTGACAAATACAATATCGATTCCAAGCATTTGTGAAAGCTCCTCGGGAGAAAGCTTTGTGCCAAGTGTATTAGCGTATGCTTGTATTGACGTTATATGTTCATTCTTATTAAGCTTTTCGATAAGCTTAGAGATGGAGCCTTCATCATAGTTATCATACACTATAACGAGAGTATCGTCCTGAGGAAATACTTCCGTGACTATGCTTTCCTCAGCATATGTATACTCAACTATCGTATATGATTCGAGAACAATAACAGATATGAAGAGAATAACACCGAGAATTGCTATAAGCTTTCTATGCTTATAACCGAATTTACCAATATTGGATACTATCTTTTCAAACATCGTATTCACCTCCGTTACGGGCGAGTTTCTTTTGCTTGAGATAATTCTTATCGGTCTTCTTTAAGAGGTCGGCAAACCAAATAATAATTGATGGCATAACGGTAAATACGCAGATATAGCTTAAAAATACTCCTTTTGCGAGCACGAGACCGATATCTCTACCAATAGTAAAGCTCATAAGAAGCAATACAAGAAGTCCTGCTACGGTTGTTGCAGAGCTGCTGGTGATAGACTTTGCGGAGTGTACAATTGCGTTTACCATTGCTTTTTCTTTATTCTTGCACCCTAAAGCCTCGTATTCCTGTTGGAAACGGTGCAAAAGAATGATGGAGTAGTCGATCGACAGGGCAAGCTGAAGTACTGCTGCGATTGAGAAGGTAAGATCTGAAACGCTCTCAAAAATTACGTTGGACCCCATATTGATAAGCACGGCAATTCCAACCGAAATCAGAAGCAGTATTGGTTCAAGGTATGAACGGCACATCAAAAGAAGCAGTATGATCATAATAGTGCCTGCAATGGGCAGGAGTTGATCAATAACAGCCATATATCCGCCTGAATAGTAGGAGTGAAGTGTATATTCATCCTGCAAATCATTTGTTATATTCTTAATAACAGCCTGCACCTTGCTAGCTTCAAGCACGTAATCAGTATGTACTATATACATAGTATATGTTTTGGTGTTGTAATCTCCGGAATTGATATCGTAATCAACTGATGTGACTCCATCATAGGTCTTCAGCTTTTCAAAGATCTGCGTTTTTTCCGAATCGGTAAGCCTTTCAAACATGATCTGGAAGCTATCCTTCAACTCAACGGCGGGGAACTCACTGTTTATGATTTCAAGTCCCTTACGCATATCGGAGTCAGCCGCCAAATACTTAGTTTGATCGCTATTGATATTGACAAAACCGATCAAAAATGTGCAAACTATTGCCATTATTATGCTTAAGATAAGAAAAAGCTTTCTGAACTTAACCAAAAATCGCGCTAATGCTTTCATAGGTATCCTCTCTCATATACAGATAATTACATTTTTATTATACAATAAGCTTGTGAAATAATCAATATGTTAACAAATTATGATATGTAAATAAACTATTAACTGATTATATATTAATTTTAATAAAAACCCTTGAAAAATCCTTAAAAAATTGCTATAATATTAAAAAGATTATATTAATTTGGAGAATTATATGTCTGAATATAGATATTTAAGCAAAATTAATTCTCCTGCTGACCTAAAAAAGATGCGGGAGGATGAAATTACGCCCCTTGCATCCGAGATCCGCGATTTCCTTGTGGAGAAGGTGACCAAGAACGGTGGACATCTTGCCTCTAATCTCGGAGTTGTCGAATTGACCATAGCTATTCACAGAGTATTTGATGTTCCGAAGGATCACCTAATATTTGACGTAAGCCATCAAAGCTACGTTCACAAGATCATTACTGAGCGCAAGGATGATTTCGATAATTTGCGATGCGGAAACGGTCTTAGCGGCTTTATGAAGAGAAGTGAGAGCAAATACGATTGCTTTGGTGCGGGTCACAGCTCCACATCCGTTTCTGCAGGGCTTGGCTTTGCAACTGCAGATAAGCTCAACGGTAATTCATCTGCAACCGTCGTAGTGCTTGGCGACGGTGCTTTTACCGGCGGAATGGTACATGAAGCTCTCAACAATATACAAAAGGATCTGAAATTGATCATCGTTCTTAATGAAAATGAGATGTCTATCTCTAAGAATATAGGCTCGTTTGCCCGTATATTGACAAAGCTTCGTTTACATCCAAGCTACGTTAAGTCAAAGGCGATCGTGGGAAAAATAGTTTCATATATACCCTTGATAGGTAAGCCTTTACTCAGAATACTTCGCAATATTAAAAAGCGTATTAAGGACATATTTTACGGATCTAATTATTTTGAAAACCTCGGGCTTTTTTACGTAGGTCCTGTTGACGGACACAATGAAAAGCAGCTTGAGGATGCACTAAGGATCGCCAAGAATTGCAATCAAAGTGCTATAGTGCACGTTAAAACGGTAAAGGGCAAGGGATATGAGCCCGCAGAAAAGAATCCTGCAAAATATCACGGTATATCCCCTGCAAGCTCAAAGCCTCAGAACACTAGCTTTTCAAAGGAGTTCGGAGATTATCTTTCCGAGATCGCGAGAGAAGATGAAAGTATATGCGCCATTACTGCCGCTATGCTTGACGGAACGGGACTCGTTGGTTTCCAGAAGGAATTTCCAAATCGGACCTTCGACGTAGGTATAGCCGAGGAGCACGCAGCAACGTTTGCATGCGGACTTGCCGCGCAAGGCTTAAAGCCTTATTTTGCGGTATACTCGACCTTTCTTCAGCGTTCGTATGATAACGTAATACACGACATGGCGCTTCAAGGTCTACCCGTTAAGCTTTGTATTGACAGGGCAGGACTTAATGCCGCTGACGGACCTACCCATCACGGCATATATGACGTTGCTATGCTTTCGCAGGTTCCAAATATGACTCTTTTCACGCCTGCGACTTACTATACTTTGCGTAAAGCTCTTCTTGAAGCTAATGAACTTGACTCGCCCTGTGCGATCAGATATGGCAGGGGAGCGCAGTTCGATGAGATAGAGCATCATTTTTATTCTGATAAAGCAACCGCTGATCTATCGTTTAAGAATGATTTTAAGGCAGATGAAAAACTTGATGCGATTATTATTACACACGGTTGCATAGCGCGTTATGCGATAAGGGCAAAGCAGCTGCTTAAGCTTGAAGGAGTCAATGTTGGTCTTGTTTTGGTCGAAAAGCTTATGCCTTATAAAGATCTCGTTGACGGTTTGCTGTCTGTAATACCGGAATACTCCTGCAAGATACTGACTCTTGAGGAAGAGATCAAGGCAGGCGGCTTTGGTATGATGATTCTTGATAAGCTTTCCGAGTATAAAATTATGGATAACAAGAAATCTTCAATAATTGCCATTGACGGCAGTTTTGCAGATAAATACGGCAGTGATATATATAAAACGTTTGGCATTGATGAGTATTCGATTGCCAATCGCATTAAGAATATGTAAGGGGGGGTATTATGAGCTTATATGAATCGGGCGAGATGTATCTTGAAAGTATACTTGTTCTTTCAAAGGAACGTCAATTTGTTCGTTCAATAGACGTTTGTGAATACTTGGGTTATTCAAAGCCGAGTGTAAGCAGAGCAATAAGTCTTCTTAAAAAAAGCGGTCACGTTCAAAGCGACACAAACGGATATCTACTTCTTACAGAGGAAGGTAGGCACGTAGCCGAGAAGATATACGAGCGCCACAAGATTCTTACTGATATTCTGATATCTGTAGGTGTTGATGCCGACATTGCAAGTGATGATGCCTGTAAGATAGAGCATCATATAAGCGATGCTTCATTTGAGGCACTCAAAAGGTATTTCAAAAAAAAATAGAGATGCAATGCATCTCTATTTTTTTAGTTCACTTATAAAGTGCTCCATTCTGTCAAGTCCTTCAAGTATGTGATTTAAAGAGTAAGCGTACGATATGCGTGCAAATCCTTTGCCGGATGCGCCAAATGCTTCGCCGGGAACGATTGCCACGTGATATCGCTTTAAAAGCTCGGAGCAGAATTCCTCACCGTCAAGCCCAAATTGTGAAATTCTTGGGAAAATATAGAATGCTCCTTGCGGTTCAAATGACTCAATTCCCATTTCGAGGAGTCTATTGTATATGATGGTGCGTCTTCTGTCATATTCGGAGACCATATATTTAATATCCTCGTCGCCGTTGCGGAGTGCGGAAATAGCTGCAAACTGCGAGGTTGTGGGGCTCGACATTATCTCATATTGATGTATTTTGAGCATTTGAGAGGTTATGGGCGCGGGGGCACAGACCCAGCCAAGACGCCAACCCGTCATAGCAAAGGCTTTTGAAAAGCCGTTTACAACAATAGTGCGCTCCTTCATCCCGTCAATTGAAGCAATTGAGCAATGCTTTGTGCCATAGGTCATCTCTGCGTATATCTCATCAGACAGAATAATTATGTTCGTGTCCCTAACGATATTTGCGATCTCTTGCAGTTCATCGCGAGTCATGATTGCGCCCGTTGGATTATTTGGAAAGGGAAGAACGAGCATCTTTGTTTTGGGAGTTATGAGTGAGCGCAGCTTTTCGGGATCTATCTTAAACTCATCCTTAAAGGTAGTTTCTAATATCACCGGTACGGCCCCTGCCATTCTTGCAAGCGGCTCATAGCAAACGAATGAAGGAGTTGGGATTATGACCTCGTCTCCAACATCTAAGGTTGCTCTCATTGCAATATCGATAGCCTCTGAGCCGCCTACGGTGACTATTATTTCACTTGTGGGGTCATAAGAAAGCTCAAATCGACGGCACATATATCTATCGATCTCGCGCCTTAATTCAAGAAGACCTGCGTTGGCAGTGTAGAAGGTCTTGCCCGTTTCAAGGCTTTGTATACCTGCCTCACGTATATGCCAAGGCGTGACAAAATCAGGCTGACCGACTGTCAACGATATAACGTCCTTCATATCGGGACTGATCATATCAAAATATTTTCTGATACCTGACCTTGGGATGTCTACGATCCTTTGCGGTAAAATCTTACTGTAATCGATCATTCTCCAAAGGTCTCTCTTCCATCGGTTTCGGGCTTTGTGCCGTAGATTACTCCCTTATCCTTATATCTTCTCAGAACAAAGTGTGTTGACGTCGTTTGGATATGAGAAATGGGAGAAAGCTTCTCCGCAACGAAGAGTGCAACCTCACGCAAGGTCTTGCCTTCAATGATAATGGCAAAGTCAAAGCCGCCTGAAATAAGATACAGACTTTCAACCTCGGGATAATTGTATATCTTCTCAGCAATTCTGTCAAAGCCGCGCTCCGGCTGAGGAGTGGTCTTGACTTCAATTATAGCAGTCACATATTCACGAGACGTTTTGTCCCAGTCGATGAGAGTTTTATAGCCAAGTATTACACCTTGCTTTTCGTAGTCAAGTATCATTTTCTTTATATCGCCAACCTCTTTATCGAGCATTTTTGCAAGTTGCTCGTGAGTCAGTGTTGCATCATTTTCAAGTAAAGTAAGTAATTTGTTTTCCATACTAAAGCTCCTTTTAAAATATGCTTAATTATATCACAGTTTTATCTTTTCGTAAATAGTTTTGTATTTTTTTATTGAAAAAAAACAAGAAATATTGTATAATCATAACAAAGGACGGTGAAATTATGCGGATGAATTATCTATTGAATAGTAAGAGAGCAGAAAAATACTACTCTGATTATGTAAAAGATCTGCCTACAGTTGTAATTTGGCCTCACGATGATATAAGTGAGAAGATCTACAATAATGCGACGGAGGCGTTTTTGTTGAACGATACCGAGAAGCTCGTTGCAATGAGAGAGGCAGACGTATCCGAGAAGTATATAACAGGTGATGCTTCTGATTTTGAAAAGTTCAGGGAGTTTTGCAGAATACTGCCGAAGTATTTTGGCAATCATGTCTACTATTATTCTCACATCGAACTGCTTAACATATTTGAATGCGATCTTGACATTTGTGAGGAAAATGCTGAGCTCATTTGGAATCACATAAACAAAATCATCGCCGAGAAGGAATTGAGTGAAAAAAAGATTTTTCAGGACGCAAATATTCATATTGCCAAAGTTATGAGATATGATTGGATATTTGATATTTGGGATAATGAATCAATCGCTGATTGGCCGTCGATGGAAAGATTTATTATCGAAAAGATCCGCAAGGCTGATGAAAAGGGAATCAAAGGGGCACTTATGCCAATTCCCACAATTTTTGTTAAGCCAAATCCGTATGAAGCAAATATAATACTGAAAAGATACAGAAAAGATATTTACGATGATGAGGAATTACCGCATTTATATATGCAGATCTTCAGGACTATATCAATTGAGTTAAAGAAGCTTGGGTGGACAATGTACGTTATGAATAACAAAACAAACGGACACCTTTATTACCAACTTGATGATAATGCCCATATAGAAAGAGCCTGTCAGTACCTTAAGGAAATTGACGCTTTACCCAAAATAGCTAAGCTGACCGTTCTCCCTGCAAATTGGACATACAAGGAATATATGAAGGAGTTTTTATCGGATTATTCGAATCAGAATCCCTTCGGAAATATGATATTTACCATTGATCTTGATAATGTTTCAAATCCTTTTTCGAGATATGATTTTTGCAGAAGAATTATATGCAACAAGGTCGCAGAAGCTGTTGAAGCGGGTGCGTACACAAATCATGAGAACACTGTTAAGAGCTTGATTCAGAACGTTCTTTACAATAATTATTCCGAATTTATCGGTTGAATTAAAAGAAGAAGCCACCGTATGATGGCTTCTTCTTGTTTTACATATTTAGCATCCAGATGCCAAAGTTAAGGTAGCCTGCAAACGCCACCCAGATCGCGTAGGGAATTTGAAGAAATGCAGCTGCCTTATTCACTCTGTAATAGCAAACTATTGTCTTTATTATAAAGAACAGTAAGCCGAGCAACCAGAAAAATGCAAATCCAAACCACTGAAGGTTGAAAAAGACTATGCTCCAGAGGAAGTTGAATACAAGACTTACAAGATATGCACGCAAGCCGCACCGCGCCTCGTGAAAGTTATCGTCTTGCTTTTGATAAACCATTGCCGCGCTTATACCCATCAGTACGTAGAGTATTGTCCAAACAATCGGGAAGAGAATTGAAGGCGGAGAGAGGGGAGGAGTCTTTACCTCATTATAGATCTCCATATTTCCCATAGTCAGCAGAGCTGATCCTCCGCCTACCGCCAATGCAAGCGCAATAGATAATACGTAAGGTTTGATTTTATTCCACATAATAAGCTCCTTTCATTTTTACTTATTATATGAAATAATCCCACGGACAATGCCCGTGGGATAATATTTATGCGATAAAATCAAGAATATCCTTTATTGCTTCGCTTCTGCAGGAGTCGTTGAGTATCTCGTGTCGGTTATTTGCATAAAGCTTAACTGTAACTGTTGCACCGTTATTTTTGAGCTTTTCTTCACAAATTCGAATGCCTTTTCCGTAATCTCCAACGGGATCATCCTCACCAGATGTAAGTAGGATGGGCATTTTTCTTGCTACGGATTTAAACCATTTATCTGTATTGCAATTCTTATTCAAAGAGATAAGATCGTGCATAGCAGAAACAGTGAATTTGAAGGTGCAGAACTTATCGGCAATATATTTTTCTCTTATTCCTATATCCTTAGTAAGCCAAGCTTTAGGATCGTTCTCATCCTTGAAATGATCGTTATAGCTACCAAAGGCAAGATTTTCGATAAGAGGCGAAATATATCTTGGGCCTTTAAAGGCACGTATAAGCTTGCAAACAAGCAATCCGGCACCTGCGATTGGATTTGGACCGCTAGTCCCCATTACTATAAGCTTATCCGGAGTTATGTAATCCTGCGTTGCCATTCTTACTATAAAAGAGCCCATACTGTGTCCCATAAGATAATAGGGATGTGAACCGAACTCTGCCATCATTGCATCGGCAAAAGCTTTTACGTCGCGTGCAAGCAGATCATCGCCGCCGCGCTCTGCTATAAAGCCAAGCTCAGAGTCATCTCTTGCGGTCTTGCCGTGACCGAGATGGTCATATCCAAATACAAGATAGCCTTGTTCAACAAGCTCTCTCATAAAGGATTCATATCTTTCTATATGCTCGGTCATTCCATGGACTATGTGGAAATATCCGCGGATCTCACCAAGCGGGCGGTATACCATACCAACGAGCTCATGTACTCCGTCAGAGGAGAGAACTCTTTTTTCATATGTTGTGTATCCTTTGCTTTCGTACATAAAAACACCTATGCCTTTCTGCAAGCGCCAATTGCGTTTGACCAGCCCTCAAGGAGCTCTGCGCGCTTTTCTTCACTAATTGAAGGATTGAATGAGTCCTTGCCTGTAGTTATCGTTCTAAGCTCATCTCTGTCCTTATAGAAGCCAACTGCGAGACCTGCGAGAAACGCTGCGCCCTGTGCTGTAGCCTCTGTCAAGGTAGGACGAATGACCTCGACATTTGAAATATCACTTTGGAATTGCATCAAAAAGTTATTTGCAGAAGCACCGCCATCGACCTTAAGAGAGGTAATATCTCTGCCAGTATCCGCTTCCATTGCGTGGAGAACGTCGTGTGACTGATATGCGATGGATTCAAGTGCGGCTCTTATAATATGATAAACGTTTGAGCCGCGTGTTAGGCCTGTTATAGTTCCTCTTGCGTGCATATCCCAATACGGAGCTCCAAGACCTGCAAATGCAGGGACGAGATAGACTCCACCGGAATCCTTGACCTTTTTAGCAAAGTATTCGCTATCCTTGGATTCATTTATTACACGGAGCTCGTCACGAAGCCATTGGATCACTGCGCCCCCGACGAATACCGAACCCTCAAGTGCATATTCGGCCGGCTTTCCTTTCTCACTAGCTGCAACGGTCGTTATCAAGCCGTTTTTGGAATTGATCCTTGTATTTCCCGTATGTGCAAGCAGGAAGCAGCCTGTCCCGTATGTATTCTTTGCCTCTCCGTCACCAAAACAGCACTGACCGAAAAGAGCTGCCTGTTGGTCGCCTGCGATTCCGCAGATAGGAACGGAGACGCCCATAATGCCGATGTGACCGTAGATCTCGCTGCTTGAGCAAATCTTAGGAAGGATAGAAGAGGGAATATCAAGTATCTTGAGCATATCTTCATCCCAAACACCTCTTTCGATATCGTAAAGCATCGTGCGGGATGCATTAGTTGCATCGGTGACGTGGATTCTGCCTTCCGTCAGCTTCCAAATAAGCCAGGTATCGACCGTACCGAATAGAAGGTCACCTTGCTCTGCAAGAGCACGCGCGCCCTCAACGTTATCGAGGATCCATTTGATCTTCGTGCCGCTGAAGTATGCGTCAAGCTTTAGTCCCGTTTTATTTTGAATGAATTCAGTATATCCGTTTTCGGCGAGCTCGTCACAAATCGAAGCGGTCCTTCTGCATTGCCATACGATAGCATTATATACGGGCTTGCCCGTTTTTTTGTTCCAGAGAATCGTCGTCTCTCTTTGATTGGTAATACCAATGCCTGCAATCTCCTCAACGGAAATACCGCTTTTTGCTATACATTCCATAAGGGTAGCATACTGATTTGCATAGATCTCCATCGGATCTTGCTCGACCCAGCCGGGCTGAGGATAATACTGAGCAAATTCGTGCTGTGATGAGCATACTATATTGCATTCGTGATCAAACAGAATACTTCTTGCGCTCGTTGTTCCTTCATCAAGAGCTAAAATATATTTTTTCATATTGAGACTCCTCTCGTCTGTATATATATAATATTATCACATATTGACCAATATTTCAATAGAATTCTTACTATTTTTGTGTAATATTTTGAGTTTTGCTTGCATAGATTGTATTACGGTGATAAGAATGAAGGAATTATTAGAAAAAATACTGCCTGAACGCATTCGCAAGGAAGTAAATGAATACTCAAGCGGACTGATTCTTGAGGAAATAAGAATCAGAAGGGGGAGACAAGCATATATTATAGCATCGGGAAATAATATCTTGCTTCCGATAATCACGCATGATATTGAATTGCAGGCAATTCTTGACGAGGCCACTCATCACTCTATGTACGCTTATAGGGATACAATAAATAATGGATATATAGCTTACGGAAGCGGTATACGCATAGGGATCATAGGTTCGGCAGGCAGCGATGGGGGAGTTGTCAGCGGTATATATGATATCAATGAGCTGTCTATTAGGATTCCAAATAAGATATATGTTAATTGCAATGAGATAGTTAGCCTTATCAAGGCTCAAAGAGGATCGGTGTTGATATATTCGCCACCCGGAACTGGTAAGACGACTCTATTGCGAAGCTTGATAAAAGTTATTTCATCGGGTATGGACGCACTGCGTGTTGCCGTTATCGACACCAGGGATGAGATCGCCTGCGGTATTGAAGAAAAAGACCTTCTTGTGAGTGTCTTATCAAGATATCCGAGAAGACGAGGAATTGAGATAGCCATCAGAACTATGAACCCTCAGTATCTTGTTTGTGATGAGATCGGAGATGTTGATGACGCATCAGCAATCACCGAGGCTCAAATTGCAGGAGTTCCGCTTATAGCGACCTGTCACGGCTCGTCGGTTTCAGATATACTTTCTCATATTGGAATCCTTACATTACACAATGCAAGGATATTTGATTATTACGTAGGGATAACGCGCAAAGAAAAATTCGAACTTATATTCGATATTTCATCTTGGGAGGAAGCCGATGACCGTCATAAAGCTATGCGGTGCTGTTAGCTTATTTGCCGCATCAATAATATGCTATTTTGAGCTTGCCAAGCGAGAAAAGAATCAAATTAGGCAGTTGGATGCATATATCAAGCTGATACAGTATATCAAGGAGAACGTTGAATATTATCTTTTGCCCATCAACAGTATATTGCGCGCTTGTGAAAGCTCTGTACTTAGAGGATGCAGCGGAAGAGAAGATATCGATATAAAGGATCTTAATGATCTGTATGAATCTTCTTTATTAATTGTTCCCGATGAAGCCCAAAAATACATTCGTGATTTTTGCGCGAGCTTCGGAAAGGCATACAAGGACGATCAAGTAAAGCTTTGCGGTGATTATATCAATAAGCTGACAGATATAAGAGACGAATTAATAAATGAGGTTAAAAACAGAAGGAAGATACGCTTTGCGGTGACAATGTGCGCACCTCTGTTTTTGATTCTCCTTTTAATATAGCCTAAAAGAGAGGATATTATGGAAATTGGATTAATTTTAAAGGTTGCGGGAATTGGCTTTTTGATATCGGTTATAGTGCAAGTGTTGAATAAATCAGGAAGAGATGAGCAAGGACTAATGTTGATAATTGCGGGAGTTATACTCGTATTCTTTATTATCGTTGGAGAAATGGGTGACCTTTTTGACCGCATAAGGGATGTGTTTGAGCTTTGAGTGAGATATTTAAATTTTGTTCGGTCGCGGTTATTTGCGCCATTTTAGGAGTACTTGTAAAAACATATCGGAGCGAATTTGCAATTCATACACGGATCACAGGGGTAATAATTATCTACGGCGCATTGATATTTCTTCTCGTTCCTGTATTTGAATACCTTGAAGGTATAGTCGGACAAGCTTTGCCCTTAGAATACTTAGAAATACTTATAAAAGCGCTCGGCATAGCGTATTTGACACAAATCACAAGCGATTTTTGCGCAGATTGCGGAGAAAATAACTTAGCAAAAGCAATCGAGACCGCAGGGAAGGTAGAAATACTGATATTGAGCTTTCCTTTGATAGAAACGATCATTGGAATGTCGGAGGAGCTGCTGTCGTGGTAAAAAAGATATTAACTTTTGTGTTTATCATTATACTATTGATATCATCCTCTGGTATTGCTTTTGCGGAAGAAGGCTATATACCCGACGAGTTCGATGAGATTGAGGATACCATCCCCGATGACGTAGCGGACAAGATCCCTGACGGTATTTTTTCGGGTGATACGGATGATTTTGCGGAATCCGTTAGTGTGCTTACCACTTGGGAATACATATTGGATTATGTGTTTGAAATAATTGGACTCAACCTTGATCAAGCACTCCGTGTTTTTGCGATAACGGTTGCTTTGCTCGTTATATGTTCGCTACTTAATATGCTAAAGGACAGCTTTAATAACAGCGCGCTTGAGACGGTGATATCGATGATATCGAGTGCGGCGATTATGGCGACGATAATCGAGCTTTCAAGAAAACCGCTTGAAGATGCGATCAATCTGCTTGATTACATTCGAATATTTATCAACACGGTCTCACCAACTCTTTCAGCTATGTATGCAATGGGCGGTAATATCAGCGGTGCTATTGTTCACAACTACGGTCTGATAGTGTTCTTATCTATTCTTGAAAACGTAATAATTCTGTCTCTTGAGCTTATTCTTGGTATATGTATGGCTTTAGCTCTTTCGTCAGCTTTCATGCAAGGGAACAATCTCGTTGGAATAAGTAATGCTATCAAAAAGACCTTTACGTTCTTTTTGGGTATTATAATGCTTATCTTTACTACTGTTATCTCAACGCAAACTCTGCTTGCATCCAAAGCTGATACGATATCCTCGAAAACTGCGAAGCTTCTGGCTATGCAAGTAATACCCGTGGTTGGATCAACAGTTGGCGAATCCTTACGAACAGCGGGTGCAAGCATTGAGTATTTACGCTCGAACGTTGGTGTTGCCTTGATAATCATACTTATATTAGTCATTGCACCAACAATAATTTCGATATCTATATACAGACTTATTTTTATTGCCGGAAATGCAGTGTCGGGACTTCTCGGCTGCGAGAGAGAGGGAAGACTTATGCTTGAAATATCAAGCTTATTCGGATACGTTCTCGCTATTCTTGCTATTTCGTGCATTGTTGTTATATATCTTCTGACGGTATTTGCAAAATGCTCGTCACCCCTAATATGAGGTGCCGTATGAAGGATTATTTGTTTACTATAATAATTATATCTTTGGTCAAGGGCATATGCGACATACTGTCCCCGAATTTTAAGTCTCTGCACAAATACACCAAAGCTATCGGTGTACTTTGCGTACTATGTGTGGTTATCACGCCTCTTATCAATGTTGTTGACGAGATCAACGACGGATTCTTTGATGATATCAAGGATCAAATAGTTAATGAAGAGAATTCAGGACAGAATGCTGAAATGAATGAAATTCTAAACGGATACTTGAATGAATATTCGATCGGATTGCTTAAAGATGAGATATATACAATTTTAGAGAGCGAATTTGCTATTCCGCAGGGGGAGTGCAGTGTAACGGTACATACATCGGTAGTAGATGGCAAGATCACCGTTTCTGATACGGTAATTTTACTTTCGGGCAAATCGATATTTAAAAATCCGTACGAAATCGAGGAGTATTTTTCAACACTACTGAATTGCAGCTGCAAAGTATTACTGAAATAGGAGGTGAATTTATGGGGGAAATAAAAAATAAAGATAAAAGTATCTTTAAGAATAGATCCTTTGCGTTGATACTGATATTTGCCGCAATCGGAATAATTCTTTTGCTTTGGAACACCGACCTTTCATCAAAAAACAAGGTTAGCAAGGGCAATGAGCGCCTCGAAGAGTACAGGGCATATCTTGAAATGAAGATCGCAGAGCTTTGCTCCAACGTGCGCGGTGTGAACAATGTCAAGGTATCGGTTTATTTTACCTCGGGCTTTGAAACTGTATATGCCTATAATGAGGAGAGCAAGGACACATCAAACGGTACAAATACGGAGAAAAAATATGTGACCGTAGGCTCGGGGAGCAATGAAAGTATGGTATGCATCGTTGAAAAAATGCCGGTTATCGGAGGAATTGCGATAGTTTGCAAAGGAGGAGGGGATTCACAGACAGCCAAAGAGCTAATTTCGCTGATATCATCCGCGTACGGTATTTCAAAAAATAAAATATACATAGCAGAAGGGAAAAATTAATGACTATATGTTCTAAATAACGTAGATGCGTTATATACATATAGTGTAAATCAAAGTTTATGGAGGAATATTTATGAATACTGAAGAAAAGTACGATCTTATCGAAGCTGAGGAAGAAAGCGTTTTTGATAAGGTAAAAGAATTCTTTGCAAGGATCGGCAGAAGAAATCTCATCATTATTGGCGCGGTGCTTCTTGTCGGCGTAGCTATCTGTTTGAACTGGGTATTATTTGCTGACTCAAATGACGGCGGATATGATTACAATCAGAATGCAGGTCAAGCGGGCAATGAAGTTCCCAATGAAGATGACAGCAGCGAAGCTCTTGCTTATTTCGCATCGACTCAGGTAAGCCGCGACAGAGCAAGGGATGAAGCACTTGCGGTTTTGCAGACTGTGGTTGACTCAGCAGATGCAGACAGTGCTGAAAAAGCACAGGCTCTTGAGGATATTGCTACTATTGCCGCCAATATCGAGGCTGAAGCAAATATTGAGGCTATGGTAATGGCTAAGGGCTTTGAGCAATGCGTCGCAATAGTTAATGACGGTATGTGCACAGTGGTTGTAATGACGGAGGGTCTTCTTGCAAATCAGATCTCACAGATCAATGAGATCGTCTACGAACAGACCGGTATTAAGCCTGTCAACGTAAAATACATAGAGAAAAACTGACTTAAAGCACCGACAAATGTCGGTGCTTTAACATTATGAGGTGGATATGAACATAATTTCGACAGAAGAATTACGAAAAAAAGAAATAATCAATCTTCGCGACGGGGCACGACTTGGCTATTGCTGTGATTTCGAATTTGATAAATGCACTTCGCAGATCACCTCGCTCATCATTATTAAAGAAAGCGGATTTTTAGGTCTTGGGGAAGGAGAACGCTTGCTTATCCCTTGGTGTAAGATCGAATGCATAGGAGAGGACACCATACTTGTAAATTTAGATCCGCACGAGGTATCCTGCTTCTGTAAAAGAAAAAAGAAGCTATTTGATTAATACAAATGTTAACAATTTGTAAATAATTTTGTTAGATATTGTAATTATAAAATATATATGTTATAATCGTTTGTAATTGTGCGGAAATCACCGTGCAAAATTTAAAATACACACACAGAAGCACGAAACAATGCCGGTGTCGCATATCAGCGATTGCGATTGTTGGCTTATCTGTGGTGGAAAAAACCGAAGGAGGACATTAAAAATGTCAATTATTTCAATTAAGCAGCTTCTCGAAGCTGGCGTCCATTTCGGACATCACACAAGAAGATGGAACCCCAAGATGAGCGAGTACATCTTCACAGAAAGAA
>CALGCW010000284.1 GCA_937884385.1 uncultured Clostridia bacterium
CTGCGCCGACAACACCGGGAGCGCGATGAGTCATAGGAGTCATCGCATTAAAGAGATGTGTTGCGTGTTTAACACCGTTCTTTGTGCTTTCCATAGCAGTTTGATAGTCTGCAGAGGTATGTCCCATAGAAACGACAACGTCTGTTTCTTCTGACATTCTTTTTATCTCTTCAAAGTCCTTATCCTCTTCGGGAGCGAGTGTGATGATTTTTATTATATCGGCATTTGCCTTAACGAAATCAGCATCGGGCTTGAGTATGAATCTCTCGTCCTGCGCGCCCTTTTTGGATGCGGAGATGAAAGGACCTTCCGCGTGAACGCCGAGAATTGATGAGCCATAGTATTCTCCGCTATCTCTCACCTCACGGCAAGCTTTGAGCGTACCGTTTATGGTCATCATATCAACAGTCATAGTTGTGGGCAAAAATCCTGTTACACCGTTTTCCACAAGTCCGCCTGCGATCGTTCTGATACTATCAACGTTAGCATCGCACACGTCCTTACCAAGATATCCGTGAATGTGCAAGTCGATAAATCCGGGGGTAATATAGCCGCCCTTGCAGTCTATTATCTCTGCACCTTCAGGAATTTCATTTTCTTCTACTATTCCCTCGATTTTGTCGGAGAGAAGAAGAACTTTATTATATATTATTGCGTCTTCTAATATTATTTGTCCGTTTATTATTGTAATCATTTTACCCTCCTAAAATATACTATGTAAAATAATCACTCTCACAAAAGGCCAGTTTTAACTGACCTTTTATATTTTTAATTAATCAAAAATGTAAGGCAAATCATTTTGAGCATGGGCTATTTCGATTACACCTATAATTTTCTTAACTTTTTCAGAATCTATATAAAGTTTCTTGCCTTCTGTAATGGCATAGTAAACATCTTCATATAACTTTTGTGTTCCAACATCAAAAGCTGTACCATTATATGTACCCTTCTCTTCATGAACAACAAGTTTTTCTGAACAGTAAATTGGATTACCCTTTTCGTCCTGCAAAGAAGTTTCAATAAGAGGTCTTTCAACATTTTCACCATCAACAATATACCTATATTCATATGCAGTAGGAGTGGACTTATAACAACCCTTATCACCTTGAATTTTGATATTATATCCAGAATAACATTCAGTATTATTGATCTCAAGGTCAATGATAGGCTTATTAGGAGCTTCAATAATCATCTTGCAATAATCATCGGAATCACCACTTGACATAAGTGTATTTGCAAGCTTACTATAAACAACTTTTGCATTATCATCAAAATCCAAAAATCCCAAAGCCATACCAAATGGGTGAGGTCCTGTGTTATATGCGTTACCACCCATCATTTTTTGCATTGTCTGCCAGTCCCATCTACGAGCAAAAGCATTAAAACGAATGCTAATCTGTCTAACTGTACCAAATTTTCCTTCTTTAATTAGTCTCAGAGCATCCTGATAATATGGAGCAAAAAATGTCTGTTGGAATACCGCCAAAAGCACATTGTGCTTTTTAGCTGTATTGATAAGATCACTACATTCAAACTGATTGCGAGCAAATGGCTTTTCAACAAGAACATTGAAGCCGTGCTCTAAAAGGTCTTTTGTAATTGCATAGTGCATATATGAATATGTTGCATTTACTACAAGATCAATATCATCAATATCAAACAATTCTCTATAATCTGCAAACGCCTGACATCCGGGATATCTTTCAAGAGATACATTTCTTCTTCTCTCGTCCATATCTACTACATATGCTACATCATACCACTGATTTCTATCTGACAAAAAGAATGTACCGTGAATATCTTTTCCGCTTCTTCCCTGACCTATAATAGCAACTTTTAACTTTTTCATTTTGTTACCTCTCTAATAAATATTAATTAATTATACATTTATATCATTAATTTTTTCTTCTTTACCGCTGTCCAATGAACGTTTGATAGCATTTAAAACAAACACTGGCATAATAAAGTTTCTATTATCAACTTGTTGTTCAGCTCCACTAAGAATATCATAAAAAGCATCAAATTCTTTAACAAAACAATCAGTTCCAATAATAAACGAGTCTTGCTTTACAGAATTCTCTGCCATTCTCATAACGTAGTAGAACTTATAATTATCATTTACAAACAATCCAGTTATGTCGAAATTATCATATCTAAATGTAACAGTAATATCTTTGCCGTTTTGACGTGCTATTACACTCTTCATATCATATCCAAAAACAAACAGTGTAATTTCTACCAAATGCTGAGAATAAAAGAAGAATCCGCCGTGAGGATTGTCCATACTAACAGGACATCTAACATATCCGCCAAGTGTTTTTCCATCGCTATTTTCTTCTCTAAGTTTCTTTGCTTCTTTTACCCATTCAGCGTGTATGCAAGATGATCCACCCGTAAGTTTCACGTTGTTCTCTTGGCAAAGTCTAATCAATTCCAAAGAATCTTCTTCGGTAATTGTTATAGGCTTGTCCATAAATACAGATACGCCATTCTTTAAATAAGGCAAAACATATTTGAGATGTCTGCCACCATCACGTGCGGTAACAACAACACCATCTACTTCACCCGCTCTATCAGAAAAATCATTCAACACAGGAACCCCGTGTTTTTCATTAAGCTTTTCTGCTGCTTCTATTTCGTGACTATATACTCCTACTGATTCAATATCGCCATACTTTTCAGGATTGTTTTTAATAATGTCCAAAAATATAGCAGAATGAGAATTTTCACAACCTAAAAATACAATTCTTTTCATAATACCTCCATAAAGACAATTACTTAAATTTCTTCATTCCAAATTGTACCTTTCCCCACAAGTTCAGGAAAGTACTTGATATTTATATAAGTATCTAAAACATTATATATAAACAAACAATATCCGATTAATAAAAATCCTCCACCAAGAGTATATATCAATCGAATAATTAAACTTGGATAAAAACCAAGTTCTGTAATCACCATTAATGGCAAAACTCCCATTGATGATATCAATAAAATAATAACATATTTATTTAACAACAACGTTATTGCTACTTTAAGATTTTGAACGAATGTATTCTTATAAACCGAAATACACACAAATATAATAAAGAATATTGGTAAAACGATCAAAATCTCAGCCGCTATTGGTAAAAACAAAATTACCGAATAATCCTGATCAGCTACCATATACGAATTGTTAATCAAATAATTAGCTATATAGTTAATAAATGCAAAGATCAAAGTAACCAATACACATTGCTTTGCATTTTGCTTAACACCAATTCGAAAATCGTGTTTGATCGACACATTTTCTATCCAGCAATACTGTCTAACCACACGTAAGATACCCGCCAATCCAATTGAGAATATCAACCACAAAGGTATCTTTATTAATTCCACAATATTTTGTAGCGCAAGAACATTGTATGCTATTTCATTAATTTCAGCTTCACTTGAAACTCCAGATAAATTTTCAGTTAAACTAACAACCAAAATATTTTCTGTCAAATCAACAATATGTATTGGAAGAGAGAAAGCAAGCAAGATTAGTCCTATATAAAACACTTTAGACAAATGCAAATGACAAATATCTTTGAAAACTTGCTTTCTTGTTCTTGGCATCATATCAATACTATAATTTGATGATGCTTTTCTTTGTTTAAAAAAATTTAATCTCATAAATCACAAAATATCCTTGTATTCGTCGGGATAATATGAATGTGATATTTTCCCATCTTTTATTTCAATAATTCTATCCGCTATCAAAACTGCATCTTCAAGATCATGAGTAACATATATGATAGTTGGGTGATAGTCCTTGCAATACTCCAAAACAATTTTGCGCATTTTTTTCCTTGTTTCAATATCAAGATTTGAAAATGGTTCATCAAGTAAAACAATTTTGGGTTGCTTTACAAAAGCTCTTGCTAATGCTACAAGTTGCTGCTGTCCACCAGACAACTGAAATGGTTTTCTTGTGAGTAAATACACCAAACCAAAACGCTTTGCTATTTCATAAACTTGCCTATTAATTTCTTCATATTTAACTTTTGAATTGGTCAATGGATATGCGATATTTTCGAAAACAGTAAGATGTGGATATAGAACATATTCTTGACTAACATAAGCCATATCATTGGTACGTTTATCATAATCATAAACTTCTTTTCTGTTAATGAATATATCTCCCTCGGTGTATGTAAGCATACCTGCTATAGCTTTTAATAGCGTAGTTTTGCCACAACCAGATTCGCCAATAACTACCAATAATTGAGAATCAGGAATATCAAGATTCAAGTTATCAATAACCAGCAAATGTCCTTTATTTACTTTGTAATAACAAGATAGATTTTTTATATTAATCATTATTTTGCAAACCTTCTATTTTAGAGAATTCCTTAATCCATTCTTCAGCTATAACATGTGCACCTACTACAGTAGGGTGTATTCCATCAAACAAATAATAACTTGTGGGCATATTATTCGTCAAATCATCAAAAACGGGTTGCAAAGATACATATGTGCAATTATGTGATAAAGCAACTTTTTTAGCTATTTCTGCATATTTACGAATGTCGCTTATTTGCTCATAAATAGGATCGGTAGTGCTTCCATGAGTAACAAAAGATCCCATAACTATTATTTTTGTGTTTGGAAGAACCTTTTGAGTATCTTCAATAAGCATATTATAGAAACGTTCATATCTGTCAATTTCTACACCATTGCCATCTCTTACATCATGAAGAACATCATTAGTACCCACCATGATTGTAATAACATCGGGAGACAAATTCCAACAATCTACTTTTATTCTTTGATATATGTCAACAATTCTGTCTCCACTAATGCCACGATTAATAATTTCATATTTACCCGGGTAATTTTTCCCAAGATATCCTTCCAAAGCAAATACGAATCCATTACCAAAACTGTAAACTCTAAAACCCTCAGTTCTTTCACGACGCATGTCAGTGATAGAATCTCCAATAAACAATAATTTCATTAAAATGACCTCATATTAAAGAGCATTAACTGTAACATAATTTGCCCAGTTATAGTAAGTAAGATGATGATCTTCTGGATCTCCCCATACAAAGGGTAAAATATCTTGTTCTAACTCGTGAATAGGAGTTCCCTTTTCAAGATACTCGTCAATTCTCTGCTTACAAGTTCTAATTCTTTGCGCAAGACCACCAAGTCTGATATCCATAACTTCAAATCCTTGTGGCTTATTCTCATCATTCCACTGTTTATACAACGCCTGATGGAATTCTTCGATACGTTTAATAAGTTCTGGACATATTTCTTTAGATATTCTTTCAAGCTCTTGTTTATTATTTCCTTTATAAGCAGCACGTGCCTGCTTTCCTAAAAGAAGTTTAATTTCAAGAACTTTACACAATTTCAATGTTGTGTTAAATGTTAATGGATATTTATCAATATCAAGAGCTTCGAAAGCCTTAACATGTTCTACCATACTTGGAAGATATTCATCATAACATCTTGAGTCAAGGAATCCGCTAAACAAATCACTATAAAGGAAATATTTAGTGGGACATTCAAGGCGGAGTTTTGTTGTTCCCAATTCATTCGGTGTATCAAGAAGCATATATGTATCCCAAGGAATATCAGTAAGAGCCTCAAAAGATTCTTTAATAGAATTCAAATTGCTATCACCATAGAAATGAGAAGCAAAATAGCAGAATGATGGCAAAATAGCATACACAGAACACTCTGTTCCGTTGTCTCCCCACGCACAAGTAAAGAAGTTCTTTATATTACACTGTTTCATTGCGGGATATAAAGCACTAAATGCTCCAAATGTAAAGTTGTTATGAGGAACAATACCGATACACTTCCAAGAAGCATTAACCATCCAAATGTCTCTGTTGAATTTATTGTGTTCGCTGAGCATTCTTACATATTGGTTTGTATCATAACTTCTATAATCCCAATATGCCAAAGCAACATTTTCAGGCACCTTCTCAACTACTTCTTGAGGTACGGGATTAGTTCCATAGTACTGACCATCATTCACAATTCTAAAGAACATATCGGACCACATCATTGGTTTGAAACCATACTTTTCAGCAATTTGAGCAACACGGTTAAGGTGCTTTAACAAAATAGTAAATCTATCAACGTATCCATGCTGTTTAAGATATTTACCAAGTCCAAGCATATCGGCTTCATCAAATCCAATGTTAATATTCTTAGTCTTAAAACACTTTCTCATTGATGCAAACATATCATCGATCCACTGATATGTATTCTCGTCGTCACAAAGAAGAATATCGTTAAGGTCATACATATAACCAAGATCCCACCATTTTTTAGGTGCATTCATATGGGCCAATGTTTGAATACAAGGTACCAACTCTATATCAAAGAGACTTGCATATTCATCGAGTTCTTTAAGTTCCTCTTCACTATATCTTCCGCGAAGATATCCGAAGAATGGACGATTTTCTATGGTATAAACGTCTTCCATATAAAGAAGCACCATATTATATCCCATAAGAGCGCTCATTCTAATTATATTTTTAATAGTGGAAATATTGAAAACACCGTTGCGTGAGCAATCAAGCATAATTCCCATATTATTAAGCTCACATTTTATCTCAAGGCTGAAATCACCCTTGCCCTGATGCTTTTTAATTTCAAGCAATGCACGTCCAAGTTGAACATTATTGCTATAAACGACAAGATAATTTTTTCCCTTACCTTCTACGGAACAATAATCCGTATCAGTTCTTTTTGTAAGATGTATATTATCAGCAGAAAGATTAATCTGCTCGCACAATGTTCTCAATATATCCATTATTATATCTCCTTTTTCTATACGAGGTTCTCTCCCCCACGGCATGCGCCGTTGGGGAGAGATTATTTTTGGAGGCAACCATGAAAATATCATAGTTACTTATCTAAATTTATTGTTGTGGGATTATTTTGTAAGTCCCAAAGAAGCTGCAAGAGCTGCTGCTGTTTCATCTGCCCAAAGAGCATTTATATCAGCAAAATTCTTGTTACCTGTAGCACTAAAACTACAACTGGTTTTTGTTGAAGCATTGTATGCCAAATATGCATATTTATCAGCTGCTACTGCATAGCAATTCTTGAATACTGTTGCTTCTGTACGACCAGAGCCAAGTGTTCCAAATGCTGATCCGATTACTTTATCAGAAGGTACTTCTGTAAGTTCTACGATAGCATTTTTCACTACGGGGTAATATGTTACATCATTTACCTTCTGTGACAAGTATCTCGCACTAATCAAAGAAAGACCCAAAGCAGAATACGATGTTTGATTATCAACACCAATCTTACCCTTTACATATACATTCTCAATTGTTCCACAGTTCAAGAAAGCAATAGCACCAGAACGGTTGTTTACTGTTACATTTTCAAGGCGAAGATTCTTTACAACACCACCCGCTCCAAGACATCCGATAAAACCACACTGATTGGTTGTAGATGTACCTACGCTAAAGTTAGAAATTGTATGATTCTTGCCATCAAATACACCTTCGAAATTGTAAAGACGCAATTTATGTTGGTTGGTTATTGCAACATCTTTAAAATCAATATCATTACCAAGAACAATATAACCATAACTGTTACCAGTTGCGCTCATATATCTATCAGCAGATCCAACAGGCGTTGCTACCAATGTCATATGCTTATTCATATTTACATAATCGTCATATGTATTGATTGACCACGCGATAATTGCTCCTTCAATCATATAGGTGTTAGCGTTTGTTGTTACAACAATTGTTACTACACCTGTTGGCATTGCATCTACTTTCATAGCAGATGCTGAAATTGTAAGAACACCATTTTCAATAGTGCCGCCTACCTCAATAGGTTCTCTTCCCATACCAGCAATTGTTACAGAAGATGGTGTACCTGTAAGTTTATCATCATTAATAACAAAATCAGTTCCTTGAGGATTGTTAGCTTCGTAAATAACATCTGTAAGTGTGATTGTTACTTCGCCAGGCTTGTGTCCAGGACATCTATTTTCAACACATTCAGGTTTTGTACAAGACTCATTGGTACATTTACCACAATTATCAATTGTACAAGGACTTTGACAAACGTGAGGCACGTATGTTGTAATAGCAATTTCCTTAGTTATGTCGCCCCATTTAATAGTAATTTTGGCAGCATCAGCAGATGTAAGGTGCTGATTTGCTATAAGTTTACCATTAGTGAATGCCAACGATTCATTATTAGTTGTTACTATACATGCGTTAAAATTCTTTAAAACAAATGTTGCTTCATCAAGTTTAAGTTCCATTTCAGAAGGAAGAGCATTAATCTCTGCCTTGATTATTTCAGCGGAAGATTTGAACATCATAGTTTCAAGATCCCAAATATCTGTTGGATAAGCAGACTTCTTTTCCGCATAATAATCGCTCTGAAGAAGTTCGGACATAGAATTAAATCTTTGAACTGACTTGCAATACTGTGTACCTACATCACCATTAGTTGAAGATCCACCAAATAGTCTTTCGGAGGATACAACAAAGACATTCTCCCAGGCACCTTTATTAGTGATAGCTTCCAATATCCCCCATTTTTCAGGAGCAAAATCTTCTGGAAGTGTAACATTACAGTTCATTACCACTACAATATTCTTTAAAGAATTTTTATCTTGTGCTTGAGCAAACAAACCAACAGCACCAGTTTTATATCCGGTTGAAAGTTCATTAATACTAAAGTAGCAATTTTCTACATGACCGTAAACTGCATAACCAAGTATTTCTGCCTGGTTGCCAGGAACATTACAAGTAATATTTGTAAATGCTATATTTTTGAGAGTAGCAGTGGAAGAAATCACACCAAAAATACCACCAGCATAGGTAATATTATATCCATTGATTGTATATCCACGTCCATCAAGTACACCTACAAGACCATGTCCATCGGCACTATACCAACCTCCACGGTTAATAAATGTTTTGCCGGATGCATCAATATTATTACCGAGAATATAATAACCATCAGCAATAATGTTCTGAATTGCATTAGCACTATAAAATACACTGGCAAACTCATCAATAGTTGTTATAACCTTGCTTGTTACAAGTACATTGACACGATATACAATACTATCACCTTCAACTATCCAAGTTCTTTCGCCCAAGTTAGAAACTCTTGTAACATCAAGTTTATTTATTGCTGTATTCCAAAGATTCACTTCATTCTTGTCTTCAGAATCATATACATATACAATGTTAAGATTATTTCCAAACAGGTTATCTACATCAAATGCATTATCTTTAGAAAGATCAATAATCCACTCATTGTCCTGTTGGAAAGTAACTGTTGCTTTACCTACAACAAACTGAACGGCATTGGATTTCACAATTCCTTCGGTTTCGTGTTGATACTGACACCAGATCGTAGCTTTATCGCCAGACTGAGCTGTTGGTGACAAAGTTACTACACCATTTGCATCAACCAGAAGAATTTCTTCATCAGAAGAAACAAATACTATGTTCTCTGATACATCTAAACCATCATAAATAGCCTCAAGAATCTCCAATTTGCTACTATTTTTGTATACCAATTCACCTTCAGTGGCATTCTGTAAATAAATAGTAGAGCTTTCACCATCAACCAATCCAATATTCATTGAGAAATTGGGTATAACTTTAACATTAATTACTTTAGTAAGATTTGCATCAATACCTGCTGCTGTTGCTCTTTCAATAGAAGCTGTTACAGTAATTTGAGCCTCACCAAATCCAACTGCAAGAATAACACCATTCTCTACTTTTGCTACACTTTCATTATTGGTCTCGTAAGAATATGTGATACCATATGTAGAATCGTTTAATGTTGTACTCTTAAACTTAACAGAAGCTACAATAGGTCTTTGCTGATTCTTCGTAAGTTCCATAGATAATTCTGTAAGCATAAGTTGAGGTCGTACTACTGCAGAAACTGTAACTTCACACTGGGATTCAATTTCACCAATGCTTGCTGTAATTACAGCAGAACCTGCAGAAACAGCATCAAGCTTGCCATTAATTACTGAAACAACTGCTGGATTACTTGAAGACCAAGAAATAGTTTGATCATTAACAATTTCATCTTGATCGTTTTTAACAGTTGCTGTAATAGACGCTACATCAAATACATCTAATGCAAGTTTTGTATCGGAAAGTTCTATCACATAATTATCATCTGTGGAAGGGTTTTTTTCGGAGGGCGAGGTGGTTGTGGGTGTTCCAAAAAGATTACAGCCTGACAAAATGCAAGCTAATAATGTCAATGACAACAAAATAATGACAACTTTTCTCATAAAATATCTCCTTTGTTAATTTTGAATTTTATATGTTTATTTTTATTCTTGCATAACAGTTAAGTTAATTGTAAAAACAAGACCATATGCATCTTCTCCACCGATACATGAAAGACCACCTAATCCTCTCCAAGAAGCATATACAGTTATCGTTGTACTTCCTGAGGAATTAGCAGTCAATACTCCGTTTGCATCAATGGTAGCAATATTTGGGTCAGATACTACATAATAAAACGCAGTATCAATATCATTAGCCACTAATCCATTAAAATAAACATTAGGAATAAAGGTATACTTCTGACCTGCCATAATTGAAAGCATATTATCCGAAACATTAAGTTTAAGTTGTGGAATAACTCCATTACTTGTACTTGTTACTTGGCAAGTAGCACTTGTTCCATCAGATAATTTTGCTGTTATTACTGCGGTACCAACATTTTTTGCTAAAACTACTCCGTTATTAACAGTTATGTCGGGATTAGAACTTATCCATGTAATTTCTTGTACAACAACCTCACCTTTGCTATTCAAAATTGTTGCACTCAACTGATATCTTTCATAAACTTCAATTGACATTGAATTGTTATTCAATTGAATAGTATAAGTTTCCTGTTGTGGATCGGGTTGTTCTGGATTAACACAAGATGTAATAGACAAAAGGATTAACACCAAAACAATAATTGATATTATTTTTTTCATAATTTCTCCTTACTTTTATTTGAAACTAATTAGCATAGTTTAATCAATAATGCCCCAAAGTTTCATAAGTGCAGTTACTGTTCCAAGTCTTTCACTTTCCAAACCAATATTAGCAAGCATTTGGTCATGATAGAATTGATCTTTAGCAAGCTGAACATCGCCCTCTGTCATCATTGGCTGATATAATTTCAAAAGAAGGTAGTTATATGCTATTCTTTCGGTTGAAATGTTTTTAACCAAAATATTATATTTTGCCATATTAACATCTTTAACCGATTCTACTTCTTCAAGCGCTTGTGTTATCTTCGCAGTCCAATTCACAAGCAATTGCTGATTCCAAATTTTTTTATCCAAAGCATTGTGGAAAATTGAACGTGAACCACAATATCCAAGAACATCACTTTGATAATTTGCATAGGCTTTCCATTCAAAGAAAACTTCTTTCATAGTTTCCGCTGCTGGACCAAAATAATGAGTCATAAATTTATCTATAAGCTGGTTAATGTCTTGATTTACATTCCATGTAAGCTTTGAGTAAAGATAAATTTTCAACCAAGCCCAACCAGTTGAAGAGCCTGTTTGATTCGATTGACCCTGATCATAAATATAATCGACCTTATTTTCAATAGCAAATTTGTATGTTGCTTGAGTAGTATCAAAAGTATTATAGGGAGTCAAAAAATAAGAGAAGTTTGTAGAATACATCCACAAATAGTTACAGTTACTAATTGCAGACCATCCTTTAAGGTTCTCGGCATAAGTTACATTCACAGAATCTTGGTCATAAAAATCTTTTGTATAGTCAGCATTTGACTCAGCAAAATAAGGAGTCAAATGACTGTTCAACACTACTGCATCATCGATCGGAACATATTGATTTTTTACATTATCAAATTTTACCGGCGGTTTGTTAGTAGCATGATACGCGAAAAACAACACTTTGAAATCTCTGTCATATTGTTTGCCTTCTTCGCTTGCAAAAAACTCTTCAACCATTTCACAAACACCATTCAAGAAAATAACCACAGAAGCTGCTTGTGAGTCATTATAATGCTGTTTCATTGCATTACAAGAATCGCAAACACAAAGGGTTTGAGTATCTTCGTGTGTCATTGTGATCAAAAATTTATCTGGATTAGCTATGTAATAATCTATCATTACATCAGCAACTATTTTCTGCATTTTAGCAACTTCTTCAGGTTTACCGTGTGCAGTATAGCAAAGATTTTGACCATCTGTTGAGAACCAATCGACATTCTGTCCATACTTATCTTTAGGTATGTATGCACGAGAGTTATGAACTGTTAATCCGTCTACTGGAATTACTAATTCACCAAAATTTACAAATCTTAATCTTTGTCTTGTTGTCTTATCTGACATCAAAAATTGATGATTTGCAGCTCTTATCTCAATATCAGGTACATCAGTCACCTTATAATTCATAAGCTTCAATTCTGTTACTCCAGTGTCGAGACAATAAGTGTCAACACCAAAATAATCGAAGTTAAAAAGCTGTGTCAAAAGCTCATATGCAGCATAAAGTGAACCAAGATCTGTAGCTCCACAAAGGAATATACTTTTACCAACCGTTGTAATATTAAAGCCTTGATTTCCAAGAACTGAAGCATCAGGTGTAACTCCAGCCAATTGAGTTACGGCATTATTGCCAATAACTATGTACTTGCAATCATTATTAAATGTAACATCTTCAGCATAAATCACAGGCAAGAACAAAGAGGTTGCTTCAAGAAAGAAGTTAGCAAAATCCTTTTGTGCTGTTTTAATTTCTTCACTTGCGTCTTTTGAAATAACTATAGAATAATCAGACTTTCCGTTTTCGACAATGAATTCATTTGTTTCAGTAATGTTAAATTCATGTATTGTACCTTCAACATAAAAATCTGACACATTATTTACATCTATTGTCTTTTCATTGTTATTCCCTGGACCTTGCTGATTACCTACACAAGAGGTTAAACAAAGATTAGAAGACAATACAATCAATAATATTAAGGATAAAATACTTGTAAATTTTCTTTGTTTCATATATTTATCCTCCTTACTGAATATTAATCTCGTAAGATACGAGAGTTAAGTTTCCACTACTATCCATAACCATATATCCTACGGTATATATGCCAGGATTATACGCTGTAAACGCATTAATATTTTTACCATATTTATCTACAAGTCCAAAAGTCTGCCCCTGAGGAGTTGTTACAAATGCATAAATTACAAAATCTTCAACATTTTTATCTTTATTATCAAAAATATCAATTTCTGCAACCGTAATCTTTTCGCCAGCCTTTCCTGATGTGGCATGTTCTTTAATGGTTACATCAGGAGAAGTCATATCAGACGACGTCAACACAAATGAATAAGGTAATTTGTTACCCGAAATGTCAACAACTGTGTAACTAATTGTATAACTACCAAATTGGTCAAACACAATAGTGTAATCATTATAATACTTCGCGTTCCTTTCATTAAGAACCGTTCCGTCCTTAGCCTTTACATAACTGCCATCGGGTGCAGTAACAGTCATTATTACTTTAACATTAGGATCCAATACATCCGCTACATATACCCCAGGAATTGTAAATTCGGTTCCAAAAGGACGAGCACCCGAAAACGGAATTGCTGAAATCTGAGGTTTAATAGTATCTAAATAAATACCTGAAATTGGCTGACCGGATATATTATAAAGATATACCCCCGCTTGCTTATAATTAGTAATACCTTCTAACTCAAATGTCAAATAAGCCATAGAATTAGTAAATCCATTAAATTTATTACCAGCAAGATCAGTTTCAGTATTTATAGTCAAAGTAGATGTTCCAGTAGGCATAGCATTTTTGCCATTATTGTTAAGCATGAGAGTAATTGGGGAATTTTCATCATTAAACTTAACACCCGTAGCAACTATTTCTTCACCATCATTTATACTGAAGAATACCTGTCCAGCATAACATCTATATGTAAACTTAAGAACAACATTTGGATTAGCGTAGTCTTGGAGATAAATATTTATCTTCTCCATACCATATCCAACAGAAGCTAACTTAATTGTGAAATCAAATGTTTGTAAAGGGTTAATAAATGTGGCTGAAACATTATCACCAAAATTCTTGTCAACTGCAAAATGAATATACTTACCATATGAAGCAGTATTCAAAGAGTTTGTAACAAAATAATCTTTTATTGAATATGTACCATTATAACCAACATCAACAACTGGGATTTCATCTGATACAAATTGTGTAACCTGCCCATTATTAGTTACTTTATAAATGATTTTTACGCTTGTAGAAGCGTAAGTAATAAATCTATAATCACTTCTTATGGGGCTACCGCCGTCTTCAATCACATAAATTTCAGGTATACATTCGATTGGTGCTCCAGTTGAATATTCTTTGCACATAATTGAAGGAAGATAATATTCACAACCGTAAATAAAATACTGTGGAAGAATAGGATCTTCAAATAAAACTGCGTGATCATTGCCTGCAACAAACAAATCACGATTGATAACAACAGTTTTTACATAGTCTTCAACATAGTAAGTAACCTCATACTCACCATAATACTCAGGAAGGAATGTAGGGTTATTGGAATTAATATAATAAATAATTCCCGTTGTCTTATTCTTTGCCTCAGCTCTCCAATCAACGTTTCCCATCGCATAGCTAATCTCAGGTACAGGAAGTGTATATTCTTGTCCAATTTTTCCTTGAGTCAATGTGGGAATCGTAGCAGAAAGTGAAGTATCATTAGAAGCATTAATATCAATGTTTACTTCAAGTTTGCCAATGTTACCGTATCTATCTTCAGCATAATACACGATGGTGTATATACCTTCGGTATACGGTGTAAATTGACCATGAACTACATCAACAGATACCTGTTTATCGGTTCCGTACCTATAGAATACGTGAGCATAAACATCAACATTAGATGTATAATCATCAAATGCCTCTGCCTCAAATATCTTGTAAGAATAACCAACTATACCATTGGGATAACCGTTGGAGTACTCTTCTTCATTTGTTATTGTAATAGTAGGGGAAACTGAATCAACAAAAACATTATTTTTGAGTTTTTCAGTTTCTTCCAAAGTATCATTACCAATACTATATGCACCAAGTTTGGTAATGGCAAGATTCAATGACGATGCATTGTATCCTGTTGCGGAAATTGTAAGTGTGCATTCTCCAGTTGTAAAACCATCCCACAAATTATGATTATAGATATCCTCATCAGCAAGCAAAGTAACAAGTTGTCCATTTGCATATATTGCCTTATTTTCAATATCCATAGAGAATGATAAGGTTTGATTACCTACATATTCAGGCAAATCTTTAGGATTCTCTAAAGATACATAATTGGGATGTCCAGGTAATGAGAACGGAATATTTGCGCCAAAAACGTCTGCGTTATGTAACAAATAACTAACACCGTCGATTACCAATGTTCCTTTATTTTTTTCCAATCCAGTAGGTTGCTGACCGGGAGCATTTCCAGTTACGTAGGTTGTTTTTTCTGCCCAAGCAGCACCAGCTTGTCCTGCCACTCCTTTTTTAACGGCAATAGTAACAAAATTGTCACTGTTGTATATATCCGTTAAAACAATTTCAATCTTTGTTGCATCACATGTACCTATTGTTTCAGGAGTAACAAAAAATTCAAGGAAAGACTCCCCATCTAATTCACGAAGATCTATTATCTCGTTATAAACAAATTTGTCAACACTTGCTATAGAAGCTAATATAGCTTCCCTCTTGATTTCATAATCACCATAAAAATGTGTTCCAAAATTAACTTTTGACAAAGATGTCTCTGTTTGATAAAGAGGAGCACAAGCTAAAAACTCAACTTTTTCCTCAATCACAACACCATTCGAGCTAATAGCTTTATAGGTTATAGTGTGCTTACCATCTTCACGAATTACAAAAGTGTTATTTTGAATTTTCAACAAACTTCCAGAGGGTTCTTCAATCAAAATTGTAGCTTTTATTTTTTCACCGTCTACAACCAAAGTCTTTTCAGGTACTGTCACCTGATCGCCAACCATGTATGTATCACTAATTTCAGATTCATCTGCAGCAAAAACTGTAGTTAAACTGCCAAGTAGGAACATCATCGTTAAAAGCAAAACAAGTGATATTATGAAACAACTTTTCATATATCTTTTTCCTTTCATGAAATCCTCCTTTTATTATTCTTTAATTCCGCCCATTGTAAGATTGCCCATCAATTTATTTCTGAAAATAACAAACAATGTCAAAACAGGCATCAATAATATAATACATGCAGCTATTTTTCGTGGCACCCAACTCATCTCTCCCACTGTTGAGTTACCCATATTAAACAAACCAACTGCGAGAGTCGGATATCCAGGTATGTACAAAATAGGTGTTTGATAATCATTCCATAATTCTATGAATTTAATGATTAATACAGTAAAGAAAGTATTTTTAATTAGTGGGAATACAACATTAAAATATACACGTGCTTCACTTGCACCATCAATATATGCAGCTTCCAAATATGAATTTGGAAATGTTTGATATGCGGCATAATAAACCAAGAAATACATACCAAGGAAATGGAGTTTCTGTATCCAGTTACCATACATTGTATTATAAAGTCCAAGTTGCTTTAATATCAACATTTCTGATGGCGCAGAACCAACAATTGGTAACACCATAGCCACAATTACTATACCATAGATAATTCCATTTAGTTTGTAATTAAATTTTGCTGTAACATATGCTACGATGCAAGGCACGAATGCAGAAATCAATCCACCTACACCTGCATAAAGCATAGTGTTAACAAACATCTGATAAAAGTCAACATATTTTTGCTTTCCACCAGATAATACTATGGTCTGAAACTTTGAAAATACTATGGAGAAATTTTCAAAAGCTATACCACCAAATTCTTCCCTGGGCAATCCAAGTACATTAGTTCTAAAATCTATCTGATGCTTCAAAGAAGTAATAACTGCCCAAAAAAGCACAAGGAACATAACCAAAGTATATACTGTCAAGATTGTAAACAATACAACATATACTGGATTAGTTTTATTTAGTTTTCGTTTTAATAATGTATTTTTCAACATATTCCCTCCTATGCCATCGGGTTCAGTTTGTTTAACAATCTTCTAAACAAGAATGTAATTGGTACAATTATAATTGTAAACAATAAACCAAGTGCAGCCAAATATGGATATTCGCTAATCGCTGCTCCCTTAATTCCTCTATATAAATAGTATCCCAATGTCCAAAGTGACGGGTCTGCTTCTCTTGCATAAAAGCCAAACAAAGACATTTGATTAGTAAAGATACCTGCTATACCAACTATTAAAAATGTTGAAATAGTCGGAAAAATAATTGGCAAATCTATGCTTATGAATTCTCTAAAAGGACTGACGCCATCCAAAAGAGCTGCTTCTGAAACGCTTTCATCAATCGCACTCATTGCATTGGCAAACATCATCATTTGAGTTCCAAAACCGCAGAATACACAAAATGCAATAATTGCTCCTTTAGCGGTTTCTGGATTTACCAATAATCCCCAAACATCTTCCCCAGTAAACCTCTTGACTAATTCGGGGTATGCATTTTCAGTGAAATACTTGTATATTAGTACCAAAGTTATATTAGAAATAATATGTGGTAAATATGCTACTACTCTAAACAAACTTGCGCCTCTTCTCTTCTTATATACATAATAGGAGAAGAATAATGCCATTACCATTGTGGCTAAACCTATAAAATACATTAGCACAGAATTTTGGAAAGCAACCCATAATATTCCATTACCTTGAAATTCAGAGAAAATTCTCTTGAAATTTACTAATCCGTCAAAGTAAAATTCACCCTTAATTGCATCATAACTTTGAAATGCCATTAATATGGAATTAAAATTAACTCCAATATAAAATATTGCATATTGCAGCAGTGGCGGAAGCACCACTGCAATATAAAACAATAATCTATCTTTTTTTATTCTTCGTTTGAACTTTTTTCCTTTAACAACTGTAGCCATTTTTATTTACCTATATATCTGCCATAAGCTGCTTGCCAATCAGATTCAGACATAGCCATTCCTGAGAAATATGTCTTTGCATCTGTCAAACCGCCTCTAAATGCAGCAACAGGGAAAACGTAACTATCACTGTTCCAGTATTCATCATAAAGTGTAAATTTAGTTTCGTTATTAATAAACAAAACGCTGGAGGACATAGGAATAATTACATCAGACTCTTTACGAAGAGCAATAACCTGCTTGTAGAATCCACTGAGGTTATCAGTTGTATTAGTGTAAAGAGGATACTCTACACCCTTTAGCATACCTGTAATTTGTGTGAAGCTATTAAGCATTTCATCTGTATAACAGAATTTAACAAATAACTTTGCAACTTCAAGTCTTGCACCGCTTGAATTAGCATTAATTCCACAGTAAGCATTGAGATAGTCAGTCAAAACTTGAGTTTTACCGTTAGTACTATCTACTGTGCCACTATATACACCAGGAAGAGGCATAAATCCAAAATTACGATTCTTGGCTGCTTCACCATATGCTGATACGGACAAATCAAAGGAGTCCTTTGCTTCCTTTTCCCAGAAAGTACCTTCAATCAACATAGCGATAGGCTTGTTCTCAAGCTTACTGAAAATATATGTCTGCTGCGCTTCTACGTTAGACATAGTAAGCTTCGCAATACTATCTTTGTGATAATAGCTTGATGTATTGAAAATCCTAAACAAGAACTCTAAAGCTCTATATTTAGCTTCTGTTTGACGAAGCAAGTAACCATTTTCTTCAGAAATTGTAACTTCGGAAGTTACAGGTTGACCATTAGTAAACTTAGTTACAACTGTTGTTGTATTATCAGAAGAACCAACACCAAAATTATAGTTCAATTTTGTTTCTTCTTTACCTGCCCATGTATCTGCAAGTGCATAAAGCAAGAATTCACTATAAGCATTCTGTTCACCGGACCAAACAAAAGGAGTAATTCCCTTTGAAACCATTTCATCACAAAGTTTGAAAAATTCCTCATATGTAGCAGGAAGACCATCATCAGTAGTACCAACCTTGCCATCGGGTCCAGCTGATTTTGCCTGATTTGCAGACAACACGAAATCGCTATATGTTCTATCACTTGCGAAGTAAAGATTATTATCTACAAACAAATCGATATCGTAAATTACTCCTCTAAATGCTTCGTAGTGAGGAAGTGCATAAATTTTTCCATCACGAGCAGTAAGACCGTCAATTCTATCAGCAGAGAGTTTGGAATAAATGCTCTTTTCATCTTCACCCACTTCTCCTACAAGGTCAGTGAGATCCAGCAAGTTGCCTTTGCTTGCCCATTCGTTATAACGAAGACCTTCTGAAAAGATTACGTCATAAGTGGAATTGGGGAAAGTGTCAATCATGCTATGAGCACCAACTTTTTGTTTATCGGGAACAATCTGAACCCCCATCTTACCTTCTTCAAAAGATACATTAGCATATTTTGCTTCAAAAGCTTTAATAGCTGCATCAAGCCATTCGTTACCAATACCGCCTTCATAGCTAAACACATAAAGCTGTGTTTTATCGTCATCAATTTCGATAACGTCTCCACCACCATTTCCGAAACAAGCAACGAAAGAAAGGGTTATTGCCATAACAAGCAATAAAACAACGATTTTTTTGAAATTTCTCATAATTATTTCTCCTTATATTTTTTATATAATCTCTAATGGATTACCGTGTGATTTATAAGCACCTAAAACCAATTTTACGGCTTTGCGTGCTTCTTCGAAGTTTATCGGGAAAGGTTTATTATTCTTAACACAAGAATAATAATCATTAATCAAATGATAATGACCATATCCCCAATAAGCTTTAGTGTTAATATCAACGCTATCATCATCAATATTAACTATTTCATTGTTGCGATATATGAACTTTGAGTTATATTCATATACCGCTGATTGGGTTCTCAAATTAATAATACCATTAAAATTAGTAACTGCCGAATTAGTTGCAAAAACTTGAGAATAAACTCCGTTTCCATGGTCAAAAAACAATTCTGCTGTATCCTCAGCTTCAATGCAATCTGCAAGAGTGTGAGTTGAAAGATTAGCAGTTAGCTTTTCAGGAACCCCCCCTATCCAACATAATTGGTCAAGGGTGTGTATTGCTTGATTTATTAGCAATGCACCGCCTTCGGTGGCATACTTACCACGCCAATCGCCCGAATAGTAATAATCACTATCTTTATGCCAAGCAAGCATTGCGGACATTCCCACAAATCCTTCTTCTTCAACTACCTTTTTAATGTATTGATTAACCTTTAAGTATCTATGTTGAAAGCACACTCCCAATGTAGCAGTGCTTTCATTTACCGCCCTCTCAATAGCAACAAATTCTTCTTCCTTAATGCAAATAGGCTTTTCGCACAAACAATTAATATTTCTTCCCAATATTTCAACTATCATTTCTGCGTGTAAATAATGAGGAGTCAGTATATGCGCAACATCTGGTTTTTCTTTATCAAGCATTTCCTTATAATCTTGATATATATTGCAATTAAGTCCAAATTTTTCACAATGCTTTTTCGCTTTTTCATAATCAATATCACAAACTGCAGTAATTGTATGTCCAAGCTTTAAGAGTACGTCGGTATGTGTAGATGAAATTATCCCACAACCTATCAAAACACTATTCATATTTTATTTGATAAACTCTCCTTTCACCATTATTTTTTCAATGTTGATTTGATCATCAAAAATAACCAAATCCGCATTATAACCTTTCTTGATCTGACCAATGTTTTTCAAATTCAAGAAAGAAGCGGGGGTTTCAGTCATCATTTGAACTGCTTTGGCTAATGGAATATCAGCATTTTTCATCGTTCTGACAAGTCTGTCAGTGGTTGCAATACTACCGCCGAATGCTTGTCTATCCATAAGCTTCGCTACACCATCCTCAATGACAACTGGTTGAGGTGAAGCAGCGCTTCCCAAGAAAGAATACTCAACATCCTGACACGCAGCTCTCATAGCATCCGTAATCAAGGCAACATTTTTGGTATCCTTAAATTTAGTAACGAACTGTAGAAGTTGGTTAGGTAAATGGCATCCGTCTGCGATAATCTCAACATTAAGATCATCAAATAGATATGCCGACTCCACTATTCCACAATGCCTAAATCCTCCTATACGTTTTATGGAAGAGCAAGCGCTATATAAATGTGTTACAAGAGAATAACCACATTCAATAGCTCGTTTAACTTCATCATATGTAGCGTCTGAATGTCCTATCGACATTACAACGCCCCTATCACTCATGGCTCTGCCAAATTCTAATGCACCATAAAGTTCTGGCGCGGCAGTCCATCTTATAATATTCCCCTCAGAAGCTTCGTATAATTTCATATACTCGCTTTCCGTCGGAGCCTTTAATAATTCTGGTTTCATAGCTCCTGCCATTACAGGATTTAAGTACGGTCCCTCCAAATGAAGTCCAGGCATATTAATTTTTATATTTTCATTTTTCTTCGCAATATTAAATTGCTCTAAGGCAAATTTTGTTTGCTCAAAATCAGCAGATATAGTTGTTGGTACTATTGTTGTTGTGCCGTGCAATGAATGACTATGACAAGCATCATAATAAGCATCTGCGCCATCCATAAAATCAGCGCCACCGCCACCGTGAACGTGAATATCTACGAATCCAGGAGATAAATATTTTCCCTCAACATTCACCATTTCACCGATAACAGTTCCCTTTGGGACCAAATCTACGATTTTATCGCCTTCTACAACCAAATCATATCCCTGAATTGTTTCGCCGTTCGTAATAATTTGGGCATTAGTAAATATTAATCTTCTCATACTGTCTTTTTAATAGCTTTTGAAATACATTCAAACAAGTTGATAATGCATTCTTCCGTGGATTCATATCCTCCTTGTGAAAATGCAGATCCAAAAGGTCTTAACAACAAATCCTTATTGATTGTTGTTCCATTCTTTTTATAATGTGGCTCTAAAGTAATATATCCGTTATAACCGTCTTTAAGCAATGCAGCAAGTTGTCCTTCACAATCAAGCTGACCATTCCCCCAAGCCGTTCCTTCGGTCTCTCCGTTTTCGCGTCTTGCATCCTTTAAGTGAACGTGCATTACGTGATTTTTTACGTATTCATAACCATCAGGATAGGCAATTTCATCAGCTCCATAAAGGTTGTTGCCGGGATCCCAAAGAGACCCCACATTATAACAGTTAACCGCACTTAAAAGCTTAGCGGTTTTTTCACCAGTACAAGCATTCACACTTGGCTCATTTTCAAGAACCAAAGCAATTCCCTCTTCCTCTGCAATTTTAGAATATTTTCTTAATACAGAAACAAGATCGCCCTCCGAATAATTATCATCAGCAAAATAGCTAAATGCTCTTATGTAATTGCATCCCAGTTTTTTAGCCACATCCACTGCGGATTGGAACTGTTTTTCATCTTCTTCACCTTGTTTGCACTTCAAGACACCTGAGCACAAGCAAGATATTCTTAATGAATGTTGATTTGCAATATACCTGATTTTTTTAATTTGTTCATCACTCAATGCTTCGGGAGCAGTTTCCCATACACTTCTGATTTCAACGGCTTGCAATCCGTGAAATGAAGCAAGCTGACAAGCAACTTCAAAATCTTGACTAATCTCGTCAGTAATGACCGATGTCTTAAAAATTGCTTTAGCACCGCTATCTGCATCAACATACATAGTAGCATCGCTATGTTCACGCATAATAGTTGCGGGTACTGCCTCGTCTATCGGAGCATACATCGTTTTTACTACCGCATTAGCTTTAGTGCTTGCAGGTACTGTGCAAATGAGCTTTTTAGCGGCACACAATGCAGGAACCGTAAGAGTTACCGCGTGCGTGGGTACGTCGTCGATCTTAGCAAAGCAACCGTCATTGACCTGCTGCTGACGGCACGTTTCATCAAGCGAAACCACCTTAACAAGTGCTTCGTCATTGAAATTCGCAACGTGCGGATCATTAAACGCGATATGCGCATTCTCTCCGATTCCCAAGAACACGATATCAACGGGATACTTTTTTAATAGCTCGGAATACTCCCTGCAAATACTCTCGGAGTCCTTATACTCGCTGAGGTAATGCACTTCCTTGAAAGGCAATTTTGAAAAGATCGCATTGTTAAGGAAATTACCAAAGCACTGAGGAGCGCTACTGTCAAGTCCAACATATTCATCCATATGGAATGCTCTAACACGAGCCCAATCTATTCCGGGATATTCAATTAAATATTTTAACGTTTCATTCTGGCTTGGCGCCGCAGCGAAAATTATATTTACATAATCTTTATTTTTTAATAGCTCAACTATAAACTCACCGCCGTCTTGAGCAGCAGCTCTGCCCATATCGTCACGAGTCGCATAAAAATGAGTTTTTAAGTTTCCAACCACTATTTTTTTGACCATATTGTTCATTAAAACCACCTTCACTTTTCTTTAAGAATTGAATTGTGATACAAGAATACAACTATTCAACCATATATTATCATTTTTTCCGATTTATATAAATAAAAAAAATAACTGACAATATTAAAAATATACATATGATTAAAATTATTAAGTATTTTTTTGTGAACATTGAACAAATATTCTTGCTTTCAAATGTACACAATTAACCAAATACAATTTTGCAAATTTGTGTGAATATAGAAAAGCACATCCTTTTCTTAGCTACCTAATTATTATTAATTTGACTGATTAAATTCTTGCGTGGATTATATTACCAAGACAATTTCCAACAAACTGATCGCAACAGAAAACACCCGCGGCAAATTAATGCCGTGGGTGTTTTTTAGCCATTATTCAGTTGTTTCTGTTTCAGGTACAAGACAATAGTTCAAATTTTCCTCATCGTCATAACCATCCCAGCCACCTTGTATCTTCGATACAAGGTCCGAATCAATAACCGTGTACAAATTTCCTTCTGATGAGAGATTATACAATCTCGTTTTGAGAGTATGATCTGCCTCATATGACTCTTTCATGTAGACGAGAGCGTCTTCGATTCTATCAAAAGCCTTCAAAAATCCTGAAGTACGTTCATCGAAAACAAAATAACTGTTTCCGTGAGCTTCAAGATTTTTCAAACAAGACTCTGAATAAGAGTTGCAGAAAGAATAATTATTCCACGATTTCACAAGCAGAACTCTATCCATAGAACTCAACTTGCCATGAATCTGCTCGTCGGACGAGTTGCCGCAAACTGGACAGATCATAGTGTTGTAATGATTGTCTGTCATCACAATAGGATGATTGCCACAAATGGGGCAAAGATTTGCCTTAATAGCTACCAATTTAATTTTGGGAATAACATTTCTCATATTATTTTCCTCCTTTCCCACAAAAGTACATATAGTTTGGTTTTTCCAGCAACCTATACATCTGCTATTATTATGCAAGATAAGATTGAAAAAAGTAAAATAGAGTTTTTAAAAACGATCATTTTTGAAAAATTACTGTTTTTTTCTTGCTTTTCGCTCAAAATTTAGCTTTTTCCATTAGCCTCTATATGTCTGCTATTATTATGCAAGATGAGACTAAAAAAAGTAAAATAGAGTTTTTAAAAACGATCATTTTTGAAAAATTAGTGTTTTTTTCTTGGTTTTCGCTCAAAATTTAGCTTTTTTCAGTAAACTCTATATGTCTACTATTATTATGCAAGATGAGATTAAAAAAAGTAAAATACAGTCTTTTTATTTGCTGTCATAATGGCGCTCCTTCATATCTTGCAGAAATTGTTTTTACCAAGGAAGATCATCAGGATCAAATCCCTTCCAACCCTGAGTTAGAGCTGCTGTATCAAAATGGAACAGATAGCGAAGCTCATTATTACACATATGATATACGTGTGTCTCGTAGGAGTTGTCATTTTCGCAGTGAGTTCTCATAAATTTCAAGGCATCATTGATGCAATCAAATCGTTCAAGGTATGAATAGTCATTAGAATTAAAAACGATATATTGGCCGTTTTTAATTCCAAGTGTTTCCATTACCTCACTTGAATACGGGACCTCGGTAGTTTCTAAGTTCCAAAGCTTACAAAGAAGAAAGCGATTTATCCCATCCCATACTTCAAACGAAAATGCTTCTTCATTATTACACTTTGGACATCGGAGAATATAACTTTCTCCATTGGTTAAGAATTGTGGGTGTTCTCCGCAGTGCGGACAAAGGTTTACTCTCTCAGTAGGCTGCGCTTTGAACAGCCAAGCTTGTTTTTTGTTTGTTTGCATAGTTTTGTTTTCCTTTCTGTTTGTGTTTATATATTATTGAGTATATATTGTGTCGTCTCCATCACTGTATATATTCTCTACTAATTATTATGCAAGATAGATATTCTACATAGCTGAAGTCCCAAACACCCTCAAACTTGTAAAAAGCAACTTAGAAAATCTCTTTACGTTATTTAAAAGCCAATATATGAAACAATCAAAGGCGAGCTGCGAAGCTCGCCTTGATTACTTTAACCTAATAGAACGGAAATGATAAAGCTTACCACTTCCCTACCATTTTGCAGCCGTTGCAAGAATTTGGTTGTTAGCTATGTGTTCAAGCTCACCCTCAACAAGCTGATAAAGATCATACTTAACATCAGGATCGCGCTGCCAAAGCTTTTTCAAAGTCGAAACGGTGTGATCTAATCGGCTCCTTTCGAACACAGCGAGAATATACGAATCTACCGTTCTGACTATTAGCCAAGCCCCCTCCCGAAGATCATATTTGCGCCTCATAGTTTGGCTGAATGGCGTTTCTATGGTCATGGTATTCCATTCGGTGCGGATCAACTCAATATCGTTTTGTGTGAATGAATCCACGCATCCCGTTTTAAGACCGCAAGCACATCCAAGGTAAAACCCACCGCCTTGTTCGTTTTGCTGATACGTTGCTTGAGCGCCGCATTCAGGACACGGGTTTATGTCTACGTTCGCAACCGATCGCGACAATTTTGTGTTAAGATTGTTTTTTAGATGCATAGTTTTTTCCTTTCATATTAATATTGTTTTTGAGCTATATATGATGTATTGTCTCCATCACTGTGTATGTCTCAATACTATTATGCAAGCTGGCGAGGCACGATAACAAAACAAGAGAGCCCTTGATGGGCTCTCTAATATTGTGCTCAGCGTCACACTTCAATACTACCGCAAAAGGAAGAACTCGCTTTCATATTTAATTTAACTATACGGCTACACTCCAAACCAATGAAATTGATGTTCACACGTTTGGGGTTTAGGCCCCCACGCGAGCATCAGCGACGCGAAGGGGGTCGGGGGGAATATGCACCCTGCCTATTCCCATTTCCCAGAAGTATTTTAACACAGTTGTCGCAAGGCGCCCCAACTCAAGTATCAAACCTTCCAAGCCAATGTACTCGCCCCCCAATGGTATGCTTGCTATTCCTAATAAATACACATCTGACACATAAAAACCACTTAGTTAGCTTTTTTTAATTTGTTGTAAATTATTAATATTTACAATGTTTTTAAAATGGGCACAATATAGAATTGTCGTGTCAAATGTGTCAATTTACCTAAAACCTAATAAGATTTAAGGTCATTATTATTATAACGTTACATTGAAATGTACGGACTTTAGAATTCTTTGCTTACCATAGGTATCCGTACCACGTGTGATTTCAGGATGTGCTTCCAGTAGAGTTTGTACAAACTTTTTTTGGGAATATGGCATCAAACCAGATTCTTTGCAGTAGTGCTGGTACTGTTCATACAAATATGTTGAAGGTTCGTAGCTTCCTTCTTTGATAATGCAACAATCATTAAAAAATGATAGTACAGAATCTGATTCTTCTCGATAGCGTTGAAGCTCGGCACGATTAAGATCTGTTTCTGAAAAAACAAATTTGTTGTCAATAAGACGTCTTAATCCCTTAAGCGCAAAAAGAAATATACCGTCAGCTTCCAAGCGCATCTTATCAATAAGGTAAGGATCCCTCATGTCGGGCGGAACCGATTTTTCAAATCGTATAATGATTAGACGTCTATAGAACCCCTCAGAACGGTCGCCGTAGTTCCTTGGCATTGAGTTACATGAAAACACCAGTCTGGCATAGTTTTTAAAGGAAAAACCGTCCTTGTGTTTGTTTTCAATAGCGATGCTGTCTTCACCGACCAATGCTTTAAATATACCGTTGTCATCGATATTTTTTGTAGGCAAATCCGAAAAGATGTTTGCAAGCTTTCCAAACAACAACGCGGGCTTGAAACGCTCGTTCAGTGATTGCCAAGATACGTTGGATACGTTATCCTTGCCAAGTAAGATTTCGTTAAGTACATTAAGCAATACTGATTTCCCTGCTCCCCCTTGACCAACAAGCACAAAACATTTTTGTGCAACTGTAACTGGAATTAAGCAATATCCAAGTATTTCTTGTATAAGGGAAATTTGTTCAATGTTTCCTTGCATAGCATCGTTAAGATACTTTTTAAACACAGGACAATCCGCTTCCGAGTCATAGTTGACGTCAAGTCGAATAGTTGATAAGAAATCGTGGGTGTGGGGTTTAAGCTCACCCGTCCTAACATTATACAACCCGTTTTTAAGGTTAAGAATGTACGCGTCAGGATTCAAGTCCCCAACTTTTTTGTTGATCAGTAGCTGCCACTGCCCCTCCGCGTCAATAATGTCTCGCATTTTGGTTTCGCGAGAAAGCAGTCTGGATCGTATAATAGCACGCACCTCTTTTTCATCGATAGATATATACACGCCGTTTTTATAAGCATAGTATTTATCCTTACAACAAATAACCTTTTCGGTTGCTGCTAAATCGTCTGCCAAGATGCCGGGGAAAAACCGTATTCCTTTGTCAGAGCGTTCGTACCACTTTGGCAAAAGCAATTCTGCATCGCTTGCTTGTCCGCGAGTAGACATTTGTGTGTACGCTTTGTTCTGTTTCTTGTAAGTCGATTTAAGACTTTTCAAGAATGTTGCTTGAAGGCCGAATCGTCTGCGCATTTCTTCAAAGATAATGACGTCAGCTATGACCTCACTATACTTGTACAGATGCTTTTCGACAAAATCTTCACATGCGATAATATTCTCGCCCATATCGCGATGAACGGGAATGTCTTCGAGCTTAGAAACAAGCTCTTTTACGTTGTTAGAATTGGATGTATGATTTTCACAGCCATATTCTTTTTCTGAATTCATAAATTCAGCTCCTTTCAATTTTTTTTGCAGCACGTATACCCGCGCTACAACATAAAAATGCAAGAAAAAAATGTCCAGAAATTCTTCCTGTAAAGAAAATTGAATTTTCAAAAAAGCCAAAAAGCTTGTAAACCCTTGATAAATAAGGGTTTAGGGGAATTTTTATCAAAATTGCGTTTTTTAAAAAATTTTTTTATTTTTTTGTTTTTATGTCATCATTTTTGTTTTCATTTATGTTCATATGTGTTTTTTGTCCTTTAATCCGTTCTTTGCGCAGGTGCAAAGATAAATTAGAACTGAAATCTCTCCCGGCTTTAGTCCAATGTTAAACACAAGATTTGGATATCTTGAAAATTTCATTATGCTTCTGTTCTTGCGATTAATTTATTGATGCTGAGTGCATCTACTATAAAGTTTGCAAGATAGAAAACTGCTATTGTTTTGTGTATGACGATTTTTTTATTTTTTATACTTTTAGCAAGATATCGCAATCAATATACAAGAGAATTTATATATAAAAAAATTCCCATCAGATCTAAAAAAGATCTGATGAGAAAAATTGCTATTTGAAACTATTTTCAAAGCTCATTCTACATACTAATATAATCTAAATCAAATTACTTGGAATAAAGCAATTTTTATCGTCGATCGGAATGGGTTGTTCGCACATACAAACAATACCACCGTTTCCGCGTTCAAGCTGAGCTTTATCAAGCACAGAATATTTTTTAACCTCACGTTTATCCGGATTTGCAGATTTCTTTATTTCCAATGGATGAACGATACCGTTTTCTTCTACAAAGATATCGATTTCTTTTGCATTGGAATCGCGATAATACGTAAGATTTGCTTTGCTCTTGGAATAAGCATAATTCTTAACAAGCTCCATAACAACGTAATTCTCGTAGAAATGTCCACTTGCTGCGCCCTGACGCAAAACATCAGGTGTTAACCACATTGATAGATATGCACAAAGTCCCGTATCACAAAAATAGAGCTTAGGGGTTTTAGAAAGTCGCTTCAATGCGTTGTTGGAATAAGGTTGAAGCAAATAAACGATATGCAAGCCCTCCAAAATACGTAACCACTCCTTTGCTGTAGGCTGTGTAATATCAGCTGACTCGGCAAGTGTAGAGTAATTAACTTGTTCAGAAACAAGAGCTGCGCAGCCAAGTAAGAATTTTCTAAAGCGAACTGTGTCTGTAATACCACCCGCTTCAGCAACATCGCGCATTAGATAGGTATCAATATAGGAGTTATAGTATTCTCCGCGAAGTTCATCATCTACACCCCAAACCTGAGGCATACCGCCCTCCCAAATGTGTTGGAACACCTTTGTAATGTCGTTACTCGGAACGCGAGATTGTCTTGCTTGCAATGTAGCAAGTGAAAAATCAAGCTCGTCTTCAAAAACAAGTCCCTTCTTCTCTCTTTGAGAAAAGCTGTAAAGCTCCAGAATACCAATTCTGCCGGCAAGAGTCTCACGCACCTTTTTCATCATTCCATATTGTTGTGAGCCGGTCAGCCATATCAGGCCCTTCTCTTCTGTTTCATCGCAAATTATCTTAATCTGTTCAAAAAGCTCGGGCGCCTTTTGCACTTCGTCTATGAGAATGGGCGGTTTATAGGTTTGAAAGAACAGCACAGGATCGCTCTTTGCAAGATCTCTCGCCATTGCATTATCCAACGTCACGTACGTTCTGCCCGTACCCTCTGCCAAATGCTTGAGCATCGTCGTTTTTCCAACTTGCCTTGCACCCGTTACCAAAATCGCCTTAAAAAAGCCGTTCATTTTCAAAAATTTTCGTTCCAATTCACGAGTTATATAAGCCATTATAAACCTCCTGTATTTTTATGAAAATCTAAAGTGTACTTTATATTATCATAATTTTGCCCATTTGTCAAGATATCTATTCAAAAAATTATGAAAAACCATAACAAGAAAAAACACCCGACGAATCACGAGATTCATCGGGCTATTTTTTGTTACATAGATGCCCTGATTTTCAGATTTATATTCTATTTTGCCAATCTTTGAAAAGACACAATGATCTAAAGTGTAAAAACATCGGTTTCACTTATCTAAATCTTTATCTTGCATAATTATATCAGAGAAATACATTACTGGAGAATAAATTTTTCACTTCTTAAAAAAAACATTCAAAATATCTACAAAAAATCAATTTTCGTCACAGGAAAGTTTTTTAGCTTTTTTCATTCTGCATAATTATTATCAGAAAAATACATTAATGGAAAATAATTTTATTTTTTCAAGAAAAATGCTCAAAATTCCCCTAAAAAATCAATTTTCGTCACAGGAAGGTTTTTCAGCTTTTTTCATTCTGCATAATTAATATCAGAAAAATACATTAAATTGAGAAAATTTTTCATTTTTTCAAGAAAAATGCTCAAAATACCCCTAAAAAATCAATTTTCGTCACAGGAAGGTTTTTCAGCTTTTTTCATTCTGCATAATTAATATCAGAAAAATACATTAAATTGAGAAAATTTTTCATTTTTTCAAGAAAAATGCTCAAAATACCCCTAAAAAATCAATTTTCGTCACAGGAAGGTTTTTCAGC
>CALGCW010000285.1 GCA_937884385.1 uncultured Clostridia bacterium
CGGTCAATTACGCGATTGATTTTAGCAAGCTCGTTCATCAGGTTGGTTTTGTTGTGCAGACGTCCCGCGGTATCAATGATCAGAACGTCGGCATTCTTATTCTTTGCCGCGTGGCAGGCGTCAAATACAACGGCGGCGGGATCACTGCCCTCGTTTTGACGGACAAGCTCAACCTTGGCACGGTCACACCAAACGGCAAGCTGATCGATCGCCGCCGCGCGGAAGGTATCGGCAGCCGCAACGACTACCTTTTTTCCGTCCTGACGAAGCTTATTTGATATCTTGCCGATTGATGTGGTCTTTCCCGCGCCGTTTACGCCTATAACGAGAATAACGGAGGGCTTCGTTTCAAGCTTGAGGGGTTCTCCCTCTCCAATCATCTCGCGGAGCGTTTTCTTAAGATATGCACGAACGTCATCGGCATCCTTTATTTTTTCCTCCTTGATGTCATCGCGGAGCTTATCTATTATTTCTTCGGTCGCCCCTGCGCCAACGTCTGCGCAGATAAGCATTTCTTCAAGCTCCTCAAGCAGATCCTCATCGACCTTTGTAAAAGCCTTGAGCATCTGATCTATAGGAGCAAAGAGAGCGTTTTTAGTTTTTTGAAGGCCTGCCTTCAGCTTATCCAAAAATGCCATCCCAATCTCCTTCCTTCTTCTTTGCTATATCAGCCACATTAAGAGAGAGTATCTTGGAAATACCGTGCTCCGGCATCGTTACGCCGTAAAGACGGTTTGCGCTTTCCATAGTTCCTCTTCTGTGTGTAATAAGTATGAACTGCGTGCCGCCCGTATATTTCTTGATATACTCGGAGAAGCGCGAAACGTTCGCCTCGTCAAGCGCTGCCTCGATCTCGTCAAGAATGCAGAACGGTGACGGATTGACCTGAAGAACCGCAAAGAACAGCGCGATAGCTATAAACGCCTGCTCACCACCCGAAAGCTGCATAAGATTCTTGATGATCTTTCCGGGAGGTGCGGCTTTGATCTCAATGCCGCAATTAAGTACGTCCTCGGGGTCGGTAAGCTGAAGTTCTGCATAACCGCCTCCAAAGAGCTCAACGAATACTCTGTTAAAGTTCTCGTTGATCTTGTTAAATGACTCTGTAAACGAGCTCTTCATCTGCTCATCAAGCTGACCGATTATCTTCTCAAGCTCTGCCTTAGATGCCGAAAGGTCACGGATCTGCTTATCCATATAGTCGTATCTTTCCTTGACCTCTTTATACTTATTGACCGCGTCAAGGTCGACATTTCCTATTGCACGAAGCTTATTTCTGCACTCGGTCTGAAGCTTAACGACTGCGGGTCTTTCCTCGGCGGTGATAGGCTCATAGCCAAGCTCCATTGCCTGATTTCTCGTAAGCTCGTGATCGTCCCAAAGCTTGCCGGAAAGCTTATCGTAATCGTTTTTAAGGTTTTCGAGCTTGTGCTCGTTTATCGAGTTTTCTCTGAAAAGAATATCCTTCTGCGCAGTCTTTTCCTTTATCTTGGCATTGACTGCGTTGATGCGTCTTTCATATTCGGTGCTGTTTTCTTCAAGCCTTGCGCGCATTTCGTTAAGCTCGGCAAGAACGCCCTCGCCCTCTGCCAGCTTTTCTCTGTTTTCCTTGCGCAGCTCTTCAAGATATACAAGTCTTTCCTTGTATTCCTTCACCTTTTCATCCTGACCTGCAATATCCTCGTTAAGTGCCTTGATATGCTCGCGGCTCTTTTCAATAAGGAGATTCTCGGTCTCGATATCCTTTTGAAGCTGATTGATTCTGATATATATATCGGTAAGAGTTTGTGAAAGCTCCTCTCGCTTATCGATAAGCTCATTCTTCAGAATATCCTTTTCCGTACGAAGGTCGCTTATTGCGCTTATCTTTTCATCGAAGGACGCGATCTGCTCCGTAAGTGACGCAAAATCCTCATCATATCTCTCGCGCATACGAACGATATTGTCATAATCCTCTTGGAGCTTGTCCATAAGAGTCCTGTTGGCATCGATCTTCGCGTTTATCTGCTGAAGCTTCGTATTTTCGCTTCCCGCCATAAGAGAGATGATCTTCTTTCTGTCCTCAAGCGCACCAATCTCTCTTTCCATCTTTTCAACGTCCTCAGCCAAAGCCGTGCAGGTCTGTGCGAGATCGGAAACAGCCTTTTCTATCTTCAGACATTCAACCTCAAGCTTCTTGACCTCTCCCGCACGGGAAAGGATGCTTTGTCCGTGCTTGACCGAACCGCCCGTAAACGAGCCGCCAACGTTGATCTGCTGACCGTCAAGTGTGATAGCGCGGACGCGGTATTTGAGCGCCTTTGCCATTTCGGTCGCGTTATCGATATTGTCAAACACCGCGATCCTGCCGAGCATGTAAGAAATAATGCTCATATATTCGCTCTTGGTGCTCACAAGGTCATCCGCAAAAGCGATAAATCCGCGGAATTGAGACGCTTCCTTTAGCTCCTGCGAGATCGTGGGCGCCTTGATAGCCGTAATCGGCAAGAAGGTCGCTCTGCCCTGCTCGTGCTTCTTAAGCGCGAGCATAGATGCCTTTGCAACGCTCTCGTTCTCAACAACTATATTTTGAATTGCCGCGCCGAGACTCGTTTCAACGGCAACAACGTATTTATCCTCAACGGAGATGAGCTTAGAAATAGGACCGTATATCTTTCCTACGGAAGAGCCGTCAGCATTGACGAGCTTGCCCTCCGAGTAGGATTTCATTACGAATCTTACGCTGTTGTTATAGCCCTCGAATTGGTCCTCCATTGCTTTGTAGGTATCAATCCTCTGCCTTGTGGACTGAACGAGAAGCTTTTTCTGCGTGAGCTCCTCCTCAATGCTTCCCTTCTGCTGAAGGATCCTGTCAAGGCTCTCGCTGAGATCCGCTATCTTTTCATCGCTTCTTGCGATATCGTCGTTATACTCGTTAACGGTCTTTTGAGCAGCCTTCTGTTTTGCGGTAAGCTCGTCGTCAATTCGGCTGTATTCCTTCATCTCGTTTACGAGTGAGTCGTTCTTATCGTTATCGGTGCTCTTGGCGTTTTCAATAACGGAAAGACGGACCTTGAGTTGCATCTGCTCACTCTCAAGCTCTCTCATATCGGAGAACGCGGTGTCTATCTCACCCTCAAGCTTTTTGACCTCTTTATCGGTCTTTTCTATCTCGTCCTCTATCTCGTCGTGCTGATTTAGCTTGGCTTTGGCCTCTGCCTTGATATCCTCGATCCTTGCAAGGTGGGACTCGATATCCCTTTCCTCACCTTCGATCGAAGCGCTTATAGCTGCCTTCGTATCTCCGCTTGCGTCGATAAGCGCGCCTATATGCTGTGCATCGTTCTCGTTTACGCGATATGCGCTTTCAAGCTTGTGATTTCTATCGGTCTGCTCGCGTATCTGCGTGAGCAATCTTTCCGACTCGTATCTATTGCTTTGAGACACCTCGGTAAGGTGATCCCTCTGCGCTTCAAAGGACGCGATAGCATCCTCTGCAGCCTGAAGCTCAAAGCTTGACTGCTTATAGAGATTTTCAAATCTTGCGATATCGTTTCTGTATTTTTCAGTATCGAAGAACCAAAGCTGAACGTCGACCTTTTTCTTCGTTTCAAGAAGCTCGATTGCGCGCTTAGCCTTCTCCGCTTCCTTTTCGAGAGGTCCTACCTGCGAGCTTATCTCAAGGAAGATATCGTTGACACGGGTCATATTATCCTCTACCTGGGAGAGCTTTCGTTCGCTTTCATTCTTTTTGTGACGGAATTTCGCAATTCCCGAGGCATCTTCAAAGATGCTTCGTCTATCCTCGCTCTTACGGGATATGATCTCTGCTATCTTGCCCTGACCGATGATGGAATAGCCCTCACGTCCGATACCGGTGTTCATAAATAGCTCGTAAATATCACGAAGGCGCACCGCCCTCTTGTTGATAAAATACTCACTCTCGCCCGAACGGTAATAACGGCGTGTGACTATGACCTCGTCATAGGGCGCGTCAAGCTTATTATCGGGGTCGGTATTGTCAAAGGTGACGGATACCTCTGCAAAGCCCATGGGCTTTCTTGAATCTGCTCCGCCAAAAATAACGTCCTCCATCTTGCTTCCGCGAAGGCTCTTTGACGATATCTCACCGAGAACCCAACGCATAGCATCGGAAATATTTGATTTTCCGCTTCCGTTGGGACCTACGATGACCGTTGCACCGTGCTCAAAGGTAAGCTTTGTTTTATCAGGGAAGGACTTAAATCCCTGCATTTCAAGGCTCTTTAAATACACTGTCATATCCTCCTTTTTTCAGGATAGATTATATATTAATAAAATCTATTATTATATTATACCGCAAAAGTTCGCTTTTTTCAAGAACTTTTACTCTCTTTATTCCATATTTTTTGTTAATTTTTTCAATATTTACGCGTTTTTGGCCCACTATCTTCGAGATCTCGCCCTTTGGGCAAAAAACGGTGATCCTTTCGGGAAGTCCGTCGCCCTCATATGCCTCGATCTGCTCACATATTTTGTCAAAATACAGTGCGCTCATAGCAAGCTCGCCTATCGCAGAATGGTTTGCACCGCCCGCAACACATTTTTCATCGGAAAGGTTCTCTCCCGATTGAAGTCCCACCCTTATGCAGGGTACGCCGCGCTCGGCAAATACCTTGAGTGCCTCCTTGGTTCGCTCCACGGCCTCGTCATTCGTTAAAGCGGTGTATTTGCCGCTTTGCATCATAGAGCAAAGCTCGGTATCGTAAAACACTACCGTTGGATATACCCTTGCGCCGTCCGCACCGAGATCACAGATGATCCTCGCTGTATCGATCTCCTTTTGAACGTCCGAGGAAGGAAGCCCGATCATCATTTGACCTATGAGAGAAAAGCCTCTCTCCTTTATCATTCTGCAAGCCTCCATCGCGGCTTTTGAAGTATGCCCTCTCTTGGTCGCAAGAAGTACACCGTTGTCCATACTCTGGAGTCCGAGCTCAATGGTTTTTACACTAAAGTGCGAAAGAATATCAAGTATTTCGTGATTTATGTAGTCGGGTCGTGTGGAAAGCCTTATTGAATTTACCCGTCCGTCGTCAACGAATTTTTGCGCAAGAGAAAGAAGGTCGATCATAAGACTGCGCTCAATACCGGTAAACGAGCCGCCAAAGAAGGCTATTTCAGCCTCGTCGCCGTCAACGACTGTCGAAAGTGCCGTTTCTATCTCGTTTTCCACCTTTGAAATATCAAACGCCATCTTGCCAGAAATCGAGCGCTGATTGCAAAAAACGCACATATTCGGACATCCCAGATGTGGTATAAAAATCGGTATATTCAAGTGTCTGTTTGCCATTTTTTCTCCTTTCCGCACTAATTCGTACTTCCTATAAAAAGCAAGAAAGGGAATCGGGTAAAAAACACGATTCCAATTCTTATTTTACTTAAATCTCGCCAAACAGTATGAGCGCTTCCTTAGCTGCATTCTGCTCAGCTTCTCTTTTTGTCTTGCCCTTTCCGTGACCTATGATATTTGAATTGAGTCTTGCCTCTACCTCAAATACCTTTTCGTGGTCGGGTCCGCTTGAAGAGACCGTCACGTATGTAAGGGTATCGACTCCCGATTGCTGAATTATCTGCTGAAGCTCGCTCTTGTAATCCTTTACGATCTTGCCCTTTTCCCAGGCATCAAGCTCCTTTTCAAAGAAGGGATGCATAAGGTCGGAAATGAACTCCATTCTGTATGAAGCTCCGTCAAGATAGATAGCACCCATAAGAGCCTCAAAGGTGTTCTCAAGCAAGCTCTTGCGCTCGCGCGCATTGTTCTTCTCTTCTCCATTGCCAAGGAAAAGAAATGAACCAAGGTCAAATTCCTTTGCATATGAGGAGAGCGCGTCACGGCACACGATCACCGCACGGCGGCGTGTGAGCTCACCCTCGGGATAATTCGGATATTTGTTGAAAAGATAGGTTGCCGCAATGATGGAAAGCACGCTGTCGCCGAGAAACTCAAGACGCTCGTTGCTTTCGGCATTCTTACCCTTCAATTTAAGCTCGTTGGAATATGAAGAATGTGTAAGAGCAGTTTTAAGATGCTCGATATTTTTAAACTGATAGCCGATCTTTTGCTCAAGCTCGTGTAGATTTGTATTCTGCATATCTTTATATTCCTCCTTATTTTTTATTTTCCGCGATAAGCATATCTATCGCCTCAAGCGCGCGATTTGCAAGACATTCGTTCTTTGCGCTCTTTCCGCCCTTTACCCTGTAGCCAAGGGGCGCGACAATGCCGAAGTTTGCGTTCATAGGAACAAATTTTGCCACAGAGCCGTTCTGAACGTAGTTCGCCATTGAGCCTATCATCGTAGTTTCGGGAAAGGTGATCTCCGCCTCACCCTTAGCGCGTGCCGCGGCGTTGATTCCTGCAACAAGTCCGCTTCCCGCGCTCTCAACGTATCCTTCAACACCTGTCATCTGACCTGCGAAGAACACGTTCGGGTTCTTTATCATAGAATAATCGTTTTTAAGAAGACCGGGCGAGTTAAGATAGGTATTTCTATGCATAATTCCGTATCTCAAAAACTCTGCGTTTTCAAGACCGGGTATCATCCTGAACACCCTTCTCTGCTCGGGGAAGGTCAAATGTGTCTGAAAGCCTACGATGTTATACATCGTTCCCTCTGCGTTCTCCTTGCGAAGCTGAACGACCGCAAAGGATTCCTTGCCAGTTCTCGGGTCAATGAGCCCCACGGGCTTAAGAGGTCCGTAGCAAAGTGTATCATATCCGCGCTTTGCCATCACCTCAACGGGTATACATCCCTCGAATACGTTGAGCTTTTTTTGCTCCTCTCGGTCAAATTCCTTTATCTCTGCCTCTTTTGCGCCAACAAGCTCGGTATAAAAGGCATCGTATTGCTCGCGCGTCATAGGGCAGTTGATATAATCTGCGTCACCCTTGTCATATCTCGACGCAAAGAAGGCTATGTCCATATTTATACTTGAAAAGTCCACGATGGGAGCCGCCGCATCGAAGAAATGAAGTCCCGAGCATCCAAGCTCCTTTTCGATATACTCCGCCATCGCATCGCTCGTAAGAGGTCCTGTAGCAATGACGGTTATTTCGTCCTTGTTTACACCCGTGACTTCCCCCTCGATAACGTCGATAAGGGGGTGGCTTTTTATTTTTTCCGTAATAAATGCCGAGAAAAGCTCTCTGTCAACGGCGAGAGCCGACCCTGCGGGTACTCTTGTAGCATCCGCCGCTGTCATTATCAACGAATCAAGACGGCGCATCTCCTCCTTGAGAAGACCAACCGCATTTATCGTACTGTCCGAGCGCAGGGAGTTTGAGCATACAAGCTCCGCAAAGCCCTCGCTATGATGAGCAGGAGTAAATTTGTGGGGCTTCATCTCGTAAAGCTTCACCCTGACTCCTCGCTCGGCGATCTGCCAGGCAGCCTCACAGCCCGCAAGTCCCGCGCCGTATACGTTTACATATTTCATCTCACTCATTGCTCTTCCTGCTCTCTGATAGGTTCACATTCTCTTTTGTAGCCGCATTCCTTGTCAGCGCAAACAAGAAGATTCTTTCCCTTCTTGCGGAAGAGCATTCTGCCGCAATCGGGGCATTTCTCAGCGGTGGGCATATCCCAAGAGGAGAATCCGCATCTCGGATAATTCTCACAGCTATAGAATACGGTCTTTTTCTTGCCGTATTTAGTGATCACCTTGCCGCCGCAATCTGGGCAAGGAACGTCAAGCTCGCGCGCCTTAGTCTTTATGAACTTGCACTCGGGATATCTTGAGCACGCATAAAACGTTCCGTATCTGCTTGAACGAAGCACCATATCAGATCCGCATTTTTCGCATTTAAAATCTGCGATGACTTCCTTTTTGGGCTCGATCTGTACTGTTTTTTCCTCTTTATTATCCTCAAGAGGCTTTGTATTTCTGCACTTGGGGAAATTGGGGCAAGCAGCAAACTTACCGAATTTACCTGTTCTTACGACCATCCTGCTTCCGCATTTTTCGCAGATCATATCCGTCTGTTCAACCGGTATCTTGATATCCTGTGAGCCGATCTTCTCCTCGGCTTTTTCAAGATCTGACTTGAAGCTCTTCCAGAAGTCGGAAAGAACGTCGATGTATTCAAGAGATCCCATCTCTATCTTATCAAGAGAGGTCTCCATATTAGCGGTAAATCTGTAGTCAACGATGGAGTTGAAATTCTCCTCCATAAGCTTTGTGGTAAGCGTTCCAAGCTCTGTGGGAACGAGCGCCTTGCCGTCACGTCTTACGTAATTTCTTGCAATTATCGTTGTGATTATGGGGGTATAGGTGCTGGGTCTGCCGATTCCCTTTTCCTCAAGGAATTTGATAAGAGATGCTTCGGTATATCTCGGGGGTGCTTCGGTAAAATGCTTTTCGGGCACAACGGACACCATCGAGAGCTCCTCTCCCGCTTTAAGCTCGGGAATTCTGATATCCCTGATCAGCGCGACCTCGTCGCTTGGACTCTTTACCTCTTCGGTAGCCTCGTATACCGCCATATATCCCGGAAAGGCAACGCTGTAGCCGCTTGCTCGGAAGATGTATCCATTGTTTTCAAAGTCAGCAGTTATCGTATTGAGCTTTGCAGATTGCATCTGTGAAGCAACGTATCTCTCCCAAATAAGCTTGTAAAGCTTGAACTGATCGGGAGTGAGCGCTTTTTTAACGAGCGCGGGTGTGAGCTCTACGTTTGAGGGTCTGATAGCCTCGTGTGCATCCTGCGCACCCTTGTTTGCTTTGAATTTTCTTGGAATCTTGGGGGCATACTCCTCACCGTATTTTTCAACGATGAAGGCTTTCGCTGACGACTGCGCATCATCGGATATACGAAGTGAGTCCGTACGCATATAGGTGATAAGACCCTGAACGCCACCAAGGTCGCTACCAAGATTGATTCCCTCGTAAAGCTCCTGCGCAACTCGCATCGTGCGGGCAGATTGGAAGCTAAGCTTATACGCGGCCTCCTGCTGAAGTGTGGACGTTGTGAACGGGGGTGCGGGTAGCTTCTGCTTATCCGCCTTTTTAATAGATCTTACCTTAAATTCACCGTTCCGGATAGCAGTCAGCACGCGATTAGTATCCTCCTCGCTCGCAAGTTTGATCTTGCCACCCTCATTGCCCCAGAAACGAACGGAAAAGCTCTTGCCGGCGCCGTTCTTAAGTTCTGCTTCGATGGTCCAATACTCAACAGGAACGAACGCCTTTATCTCGTTTTCTCGCTCAACGATGATCCTTGTTGCAACCGACTGAACGCGTCCTGCGGAAAGTCCGCTTTTTACGGTCTTCCAAAGCAATGGGCTGATCTTATAGCCAACTATTCTGTCAACGAGTCTTCTCGTCTGCTGTGAGTTCACGAGATTCATATCAATGTTTCTCGGCTCCTTTATGGAAGCCTTAACAACCGTGGGATTTATCTCGTTAAAGCCCACGCGCAACGTCTTTTCAAGCGGTATACCGAGCACGTTTGCAAGATGCCAGGCAATAGCCTCTCCCTCACGGTCAGGGTCAGTCGCAAGAAAAACTTTCTTTGCGTTTTTAGCTTCTTTTTTTATTTCCTTGATAAGGTCGCCCTTACCTCTTATGTTTATATAATGCGCTTCAAATCCATTTTCAATGTCAATACCAAGCGAGCTTTTGGGAAGATCGCGGAGATGTCCCTTTGATGCAATTACCTTGTAGTTTGAGCCAAGGTATTTTTTTATAGGACCAACCTTTGTTGGTGATTCCACTATAACAAGATTTGCCATACTTTACCTCTCTTATTTTCTGATATACATACCGCCCGGAAGCGAGCTTATAAGCCCCTTAATCTCAAGTATAGTAAGGGATGCCATAAGTGCTCCTATGCTGTATCCGCCCTTAGCGATATCATCTACGGATACCGGCTTATCGCAGGGCAATTCATTAAAAATCCTTCTCTGCTCTTCGCTGAGCGTTGCAAGAACGCCTTCGTCGATTTGAGCAGGAGGAACCTTCTTTTCAGTTATTACTTCTTTTTTCTCTTTTGTTTCGTTTCGAGTCTCACCGATCCTTTTTATCTTGGGGATCGAGTAATACTCCTCATTATTCTCTTTGTTATTTTTCAATTCCTCGTTAAGGATCTTAAGCAACGCCGCAGGCGTGGATTTGGGTCCTACCCCGTGGCAGGACGCGGAAACACCGACGTCCTCAAGAATATCCATATCGAAATCCGAGCTCATCTCTGCCTTACGAAGCTTGATCGGGTCAACCTTTCGAGAACCCGTCTCAAAATAATAATTCAGAATATCCCTTGCAGATGTGATCGCCGTCGCACCGTTTTTTATAAGAGTGTTCGGGCCCTCGCTCATCGGCTCTTCGATGCTTCCGGGCAGAGCATATACCGTTTTGGATTGTTCCTCTGCGTATTCCGCGGTTATGAGTGCGCCGCTTCTCTCGGGAGCTTCAACGATAAGCGTTCCCTCCGAAAGCGCGCTTATTATCGCATTTCTTTCGGGAAAATTGTTTTTATACGCGGGTGTTGACGGGTGATAAGCAGTTATTACCGCACCGTGCTCGCAAATATATCTTCGAAGCTTTCTGTGTTGCTTGGGATAAACGACATCTATTCCGCATCCGAGAACCGCCACGGTCGTTCCCCTTGCTCCTATTGCGCCTGCGTGGGCAATACTGTCTATTCCGAGTGCCATTCCACTGACTATCACCACACCTGCAGAGGCAAGCTCATAGGATAGTTTATAGCAGGAACGCATTCCGTATTCGGTCATCTTGCGAGTTCCTACAACGGAAATGCACAATCTGTTATTGAGATCGGGAAGTCTGCCCATATAGTAAAGCACTATTGGCGGCTTCTTCATCGCCTTCAGCGCCTGCGGATAAGCAAGGTCGCCGTAGGTGAGCAATTCGACAGAGTTGCGCTTGCAGTAGTTAAGGATATGCATCGCCTCGGAGAGGTCCTTTTCAAGCAATACGTTTTTTTGATGCTCGCTAAGACCTTCAACGCACTCAAGCTCCTCTTTCTTACAGTTATATATCTTGAACGGGGATTCCTCAAAAGCATCGAGAAGCTTTTGAAACGCCGCGTTCTGATTATTCATCTTTAACGAGAGCCAGAGCCAATATATCTGCTCTGATTTTTTGAACAAGCTTATAGCCATACTTCACCTCGTAAGTAAATATTTTCAGTGTTTCAGTTTATAAAGCTCCCACATGCATACCGATGCCGCAATGGACGCATTTAGCGATTCAGTGTTTTCCTCCATCGGTATCATAAGGCATCCGTCACAAGCCTCTATCGCACCGTCAGAAAGTCCGTGACCCTCGTTGCCGATAAGGATCGCATCACCTTGTAAAAGCTCGAGAGAGCCAAGCCTGCTCGCATCTCGGTGGAGCGCCGCGGCAAATACGCGTGAGCCGCCTTTTCTTATAGCTGCTACCGCGTCTTGCACAGAGCTTACGATGACAACTCTCTGCGTAAAGAGTGCCCCCATCGTACCTCTTACCGTTTTGGGATTGTAGAGATCGGCGCAGTCCGAGCTTATCACAAGGATATCTATTCCAAATGCTCTTGCGCTTCTCAAAACAGTACCCATATTACCGGCATCTCTTATGCTTTCAAGAAGCACGGCACTTTCAAGCTCTCCCTTCGCCTCAAGAACGGAATTGTCCGCGTCAAATACGATATTGGGCAAGCTGCCGCAGACCGTTACGATACCCTCAGGCGAAGCCTCGTCCGTAAGCTTTGAAAACGCGTCGTCGCTCACTATATATCTTTTTGCTTTGATACTTGTTTCGTCCACTGCAAAAGCAAACCTGTCCGCCGCAGATTCCGCAACAAAAACATATTCTATCGGTGCGCCGAATTTTGCCGCTTCCAAAAAAAGCTTGATCCCGTCAAACTTGAAAAGCGACTCCTGCTTGCGATATTTTTTATCCTTCAGCTTTGCCATTCTGACAAGCAACGGATTGCTTTTTGAAGTGATGCTTTGCCATTCAAAAGACATATATCTCCCCTCCCCTTCGCGGTCTCAGGATGATTATGAGAATTGAAAAATCAACGAAAAATCTATAACTTTTCAACGCTCATAAAATCACCTAACGGTACAGCTTTGGGGAATTTTCGCTCCAAAACTGTACCGAAACTTTTATAAATATATATGACAAAAACCCGGCAAACCGGGTTTTTGATCTCTGATTAAAGAGCAGCCTTAGCCTGCTCAACGAGTGCTGCGAAAGCAGCTTTATCGTTAACTGCAAGCTCAGCGAGCATCTTTCTGTTAAGGTCAATACCAGCTTTTTTAAGGCCGTGCATAAATGTAGAGTAGTTCATGCCGTTTACCTTTGCCTGAGCATTGATTCTTGCGATCCAAAGAGAACGGAAATCTCTCTTCTTGAGCTTTCTGCCTGCAAATGCATAGTTACCGCTCTTCATTACAGCTTGCTTAGCCATCTTGAAGTGCTTGGACTTTGCACCCCAGTAGCCCTTTGCAGCCTTAAGTACTTTATTTCTTCTCTTACGAGTCATCATAGCGCCTTTAATTCTTGCCATTTTTCTATCCTCCTGTGTTAAGTCTCTTTAGATTATTTCTGAATAAGTGCTCTGTAGTTTGCAGCCATTGCATCGCTGAGGTATGCATTCTCACGACCCTGTCTGAGTGCCTTACCTGTCTTCTTACCTGTCTTATGACGGCGGAAGCAGTGGTTGAGCTTAACTTTACCTGTACCGGTTACAGAAAATCTTTTTGCGGAAGCCTTATGTGTCTTGATCTTTCCCATTGTTTTATCTCCTTTAATACTTATCTCGGTTTCCCGAAACATATTTTTATTATTCAGGTCGGAAGGACCCATTGTGTACTGTTTTACTTTTTGACGGGTGAAATCACCATACTGAGAATTCTGCCGTCGAGAGCCGGTTTCTTATCAACCGTTCCAAGCTCCTCACACGCAACGCGGAATTTCTCCATGATCTCTGCGCCAAGATCCTGATGCGCCATTTCTCTTCCCTTAAAGCGAAGAACAACGCGAACCTTGTTGCCGCCCGACAAAAACTTGTGGGCGTGCTTAAGCTTTGTTTCAAAATCGTGAGCTTCGATCCTGCAGGAGAGCTGAATTTCTTTAAGCTCAACCGTCTGCTGCTTTTTCTTAGCCTCTTTTTCTCTCTTCTCACGTTCAAAACGGAATTTTCCAAAATTCATGATCTTGCAAACGGGGGGATTTGAATTTCCTGCCATCATAACGAGGTCAAGACCGTCGTTGTATGCCATTCTGAGCGCCTGATCCGTGCTCATAATTCCAAGCTGTTCTCCGTCTGCGCCGATAACTCTGATCTCCTTTGCGTCGATCTGCTCATTTATCAGCATTTCTTTTGCGTTAGCGATGGGTAAACACCTCCAAAAAATAAAAGTCGTACGCAGAAATCTCCCGTACGACACACATAGCCCAAATTTGGCTTAACATATCAAAAATATCAACACAAGCGCACTAAAGTGGCAGGGTGAGAACGGGGTGTTCTGCTTCATTACTGATGTATTTTACCACAATTGTGCGCTTTTGTCAATAGTTTTTTCAAAATTATTTTGGGTGTTTTTTATTTATTTCTCGGATAAATAATTGCCTGTCCGCTTGCAAAGAAATAATACAAAACGTTATTATCGGTATCAAGCACAGCAAGACGGATCCTCTCGTTTTCTCCGTCATTAAAATACTCGTAATAATAAAGTCCGCCATCTACCGTGGGGAAATTTATCACCCTTTTGCCGCTTTGATAGGAGCTGGCATTGCAGATCTCCATAGCTTCGGCAGGAGCAGATCCGTTTTTCCACTGATCGCTCAGCTGATCCTCAAATCCGTCTGGCACGGAAAAAGCGTGATAGCAAAGAGTGCCGTCGTACCCGTGGTCGCGATGGTTTTCCAAAAGAGAGACATTTTCAAGGCTGATGTCAAGTGCCCTTTCAACGCAGCGCTCTTCCGAATGTCTGTCAACCAGAAGCTCACAGTTCACAAGAGAAAAAGACAACAAAATGATCAAAACGAGTATACCTGTTTTCTTGAGATTAAGCATATCTGCACCCCCCACTGAATTGATATTTTAATTATAGTTTATTCCAAGAAAAATGTCAAGCAATTTCGTTTAATCATCTTGAAAAAAAGGCGCTTTTGTGCTAAAATAATTAATATATTAATTAAATGGAGAAAATATGCAATTACACGATAGATACATAAAAGCAAAGCGCGCACTTTTTGACAAGGCGTACAGCGAGCTCAACGAAATGCAAAGAAAAGCGGTATTCACCGTAGACGGACCGCTGCTCATCCTCGCGGGTGCGGGCAGCGGCAAGACCACCGTTCTCGTCAAGCGTATCGCTTTCATAATCAAATACGGAAACGCATATGCAAGCGAATACGTTCCCTTCGACGTTAGCGAGCGAGAGGTAGCGGAGCTTGAGAAAGCCGCATCTCTTTTGACTAAAGACGAGATCATTCCCCTGCTCGACAGATTCGCGTCAAGCCCCTGCGCACCCTGGCGAATGCTCGCCATCACCTTCACCAATAAGGCGGCGGGAGAGATAAGATCGAGAATAAACGCCCAGCTCGGTGACTCGGATATCGCCAACGAGATATGGAGTGGCACGTTTCACTCCGTGTGCCTCAGGATACTCAGAGTCCACGGTGAGAAGATAGGATACTCGCAGGGCTTTTCCATATACGACCAGGACGACAGCAAAAAAGCGATAGCGACCTGTATGAAGGACCTGAATATCGATGTCAAGTCCCTTCCCATCAAGAGCGTGCAAAATATGATATCGCGGTCAAAGGATAAAATGATCACCCCCGAGGGCCTCTATGCCGAGGTCGGAAACGATTTTCGCCTTAAGCAGATAGGCAGGATATACGAGGCTTATCAGAATAAGCTCCGCGCTTCAAACGCGCTCGATTTTGACGATATCATTATGCAAACGGTCATATTGCTTCGCAAATTCCCCGAGGTGCGCGAATATTATCAAAACAGATTCCGTTTCGTTTGCGTCGACGAGTATCAGGACACCAATGAAGCGCAGTTTGCGCTCACGGCATTACTTTCCGGAGGCTACAATAATATAATGGTAGTCGGTGACGATGATCAGAGCATCTATAAGTTCCGCGGTGCGACCATCGAGAATATACTCAACTTCGACAAGACCTTCCCCAGCGCAAAAATAATACGCCTTGAGCAAAACTACCGTTCAACGCAAAATATCCTTGACGCCGCCAATGCAGTCATAAAGAATAATATCGGCAGAAAGGGCAAGACCCTCTGGACCGAAGCGGGAGAGGGAGAAAAGATACACCTCAAAAAGGTATTCGACCACAACGAGGAAGCGCGCTACATCGCCGACAAGATACAAAAGATGGTCAGCGAGGGCAAGCAGTTCCGCGAATTCGCGCTCCTTTACCGCAACAACGCCCAATCAAGCACTATCGAGCGAACATTTGCCAAAAGCGGCATTCCCTACCGTATCATCGGCGGCGTTCGCTTTGCTGACAGAAAAGAGATCAAGGATATCGTTGCATATCTTCAGCTCATACAAAACCATAACGATGACGAGCGACTCGTTCGCATAATCAACGAGCCAAAGCGTAAGATAGGCGACAGGACGATCGAGGGCGTTCGCTCCATAGCGCGCGAGCAGGGCACGTCAATGTTCAAGATCATCGATAATGCGGATAAATTCGTCGCCCTCTCAAAAAGCGCGGACAAGCTGAAGGAATTTGCAGACCTTATCAATTATCTTACTTCCCTTGTGAAAACGGTTTCGCTTGAAACGCTCATCAATCAGGTAATGGACAGATCGGGATACCGTCAGATGCTCATTGCCGCAGGCGAGGTCGAGCGCGACAGGCTTGAGAACCTTGAAGAGTTTTTAACGGGCGCAATCGAATACGAAATTAATTACATCGACGACGGCTCGTACACAAGCGTGCTTGAGGGCTTTATGGAGGAGACCTCCCTCGTTGCAGACGTGGATCGTTACGACGAATCAGCTGACGCGGTCGTGCTTATGACAGCACACAGCGCAAAGGGACTCGAATTCCCCTATGTATTTCTTCCCGGTATGGAGGAGGGACTCTTCCCCTCTATGCAATCCATCACCGCTACCAATGCGGAGATCGAGGAGGAGCGCAGACTCGCCTACGTTGCGATCACAAGGGCAAAAAAGGAGCTTTTCATAGTTCATACAAACCAAAGAATGCTTTACGGAAGAACGCAGTTCAATCCCGAATCACGCTTTTTAAAGGAGATACCGGAGCAGCTTATCGCAAAGGAAAAATCTCCCTACGACAGACCGAAAAAGCCGCTTTATTCCTTCTCGGAGAGCTCGCAACCAAGGCAGGCTGACACCTTGACCATAGGCTCTATAGCAAAAAAATCCGCGCCAAGCGCCGCAAAGGAAGTGCTTGAAGCGGGCGACCGCGTATTCCACGCGACCTTTGGTGAGGGCGATATCATCAGCGTCAAGAGAATGGGCACCGATTGGCTCTACGAGGTCGTGTTCGACAAGGTCGGAACAAAAAAGCTGATGGCTTCATACGCTAAACTTAAAAAGATGTAAAATCACATAACAAAAATCCGCCGCAGATGCGGCGGATTTCCTATATTTATCACATATCGAAGCTATCGATCTTTCTTGTCACGTAATTAAGCATTCTCTTTTGAATGTACGTAGCATTCTCGTCAAGGAAAGCCACTGCCTCGGCAACGCTTCCCATACCCGAAAGTCTGTACATATTGAGCGCTCTGGCAAGCTGCTCGTCGCCGTTTCTGACAAGGCACTCCTGCATATCGGCAAAATCCGCGTCGGGAAGGTCAAAAAACATCTTCCACATCTTCTTGCTCTTGTGCATCTGAAGGTCGGATATCATCTTGTACACAACGAGCATCTTGAACTCGCCCTCTTTACCGAATGCTCCTTCATCCTCCGATGAGAAGATATTATTCTTCCACATTGCCGCCGGTGAGCCCCATGCGTCAACAACGAACTTATTCATTTGAGAATCAACGATCTCAAAGGTGAGGTCTTCAACTGCGATCCCCTTCTTCTTTCCGTTTGCGTTAAGGAAATAGTTAAGGGGCTTTTTCTTTGAGCCGTCCTTGCTTGCAAAAACCTTAAACGTGTCCATATACGCAAGGTAAGCGACCATTGCGGTAAGCAAAAGAAAGAGGACGGAAACGATGATAAGTATCACCTTTGAATATATACCGTGAGCGCTCATCGAAAAGATCGCCGTAAGGACCGTGAATACGAGGGAGACCACAGCTCCCACCCACAAAAGTATATTTATTATCTTACTGTTCTTCATAGCTATACTCCATATGATGTTATTATATATACATTTTAACACAAGACTTTGGTTTTTTCAATAGTTAATTTTTATTTTTTGTCATTTTAGATCATATTTTTTATACAAAGTATTAAAATAGATCTTCATATCATCGAGATACGCCTCATAATCCGACAAAGCAAGAGTTTCGTAATCAGAAAACGAGACCTCGCAATCTTCCTTCAGCAGAGAAAAGAGCTTAAAGCTTTCTTTAGGTCTTCTGCCGTCAGAGCCAAAAATAAGGTAATCGCTGTCCTTGATAAATGCTTCAAAATAGCCGCCGCCTTCAAGAAACGTGCCAAAATAGGGTCCTTGAATGAGTGTCACCCTCTCATCCGCAAATTCATAGCTCAAGGCTACGGACGGATGCGCGTATCCGTTGCTGTAAGCTCTTTTTGAGACGTTCAGCCTTCCGCCCGCAAGCTCAAGTGCCTCCTTTGTATCATAAACGTACGCATCGACGCCGTTTTCGTTCATCACTCGAACGATGGCACGCAGTATCGTTCCCTCTTCGGCATTCTGGGGCAAGGGCAGAAGCACTCTTCCAAGCTTAACGCTTTTTGCAAGCTTTTGCAGGGAGATGACGTGATAAGAATGATAATGTGTCAGCACCACTCCGTCGATCTCTGTAAAGCAGTTCTCTTTCGCTATTGCGACGGATTCATAGAGCGCACCGTATCTGCCGCTTGACATATCGCAAATATACACCTCGTCAGACGAGGTGATAACGAGTGCGTCGGATGAGATGTATTCCGTTCTGACGAAATCATCCCTCGCATCCCTGCAGGAAGCCACACAAATACACATAAGGACCGCAAAAAGAACGCAAGGAATTGCAATAAAGCTTTTTCTTGGCAGCTTTATTGCAAAAAGAAGCAGAGAGGCTATAAAAAGTCCCCAAACCAGATATTCGATTCCCGGGTAAACGAGCGAGAGCATAACCCCGTCAGTATCGGCAAGCTTTGATACTATGCTCATCATGAATCCGCCGAAGTTATGCGTTATCTCACCGCAAAAGGCACATATCTCCGCACCCATAGGCATAACGAGCGTAATAAGGGACAGTATCATAAATCCCTCGCAGATAATGCCCACAAACATATTGCTAATAAACGTAGCAAGCGACACCTCACCGAAATAGATCATAAGTACGGGCAAGGTAATGACAAAAGTGCATATCGATATGAGTAAAGCGGAAACAAGACTTTTTAAAGCTCTTATTGCCATCTTTTTAAGGCGTTCCGTGCGCCCCGCCTCGGGAAAATTTATTCCGTTGCAGATCATCAACGCCGCGATCACTCCAAAAGTGGACAAAAACGAAAGCAGGAGCCCAATATCCTTTACAGATGACGGCGTAATGATAACGATCACTGTGACCGCAAGAAGTAATGAGGTCATACTGTCACTCGGTCGCTCGACCGCAAATGAGATATATACCGCCCAAAGCATAAGCATAGATCTGCAGGCAGAGGGCAAAAAGCCCGTCAAGGCTATATAGAAAAGCGAAAGCAACCCCAAAAAGGCTATTCGGACCGATTTGGGAACGTAAAGCTTCCTTAGCAGATACTCAAATATCCCTATGAGTATAGCCACGTGCAAGCCGCTGAGGGATAGCATATGATAAACGCCTGCTCGCTTGAAATCGCGAAGGATATCCTGCGACAGCAGTCCTCTGTTTCCAAGCAAAAGCGCAGATGCAAGAGATCCCGTGCTTCCGCCAATGATCTGCCGCAACTTTGCGGAAAGCTTTTGGTTAACAGAAGACAAAAACAGCTCCAAGCGAAAATCTCCGTCAATATATCTTACCTCATCATCAGAGGAGATCACGCAAGCAAGTGCATACTCACCCGAATGTATGCTCTTAAGATAGTCTGCCCCCTCATAATCCTCAAGCGCCATAGCGGTGCATGTGATCTCAAAGAAATCGCCGCGCATAAGCTCGGTTTGATATTCCGCTACTATGACCGCACTAAAGGAAGCATTATTACCGTCGACCTCCTCGATCCGTACGATAAATTCACCCATAAAGCTCTCGTCGCTCAAAACCTCGGCAACGTAACCCTTCATTTTGTGCTCACCGCCATATTCTCTCACAAGTTTTTCTTTTTTGTATAAATCTACAGTGCTATTCAAAGCCCCCAAAAGCGAAGCTACTGCTAGCAGTATACAAACAAGCGCAAGATTTTTGGTTTTTGGTCGAAAATGTCGCAAAATCAGGTAAGCGATACCCAACGCGGCAGAAAATATTAAAAAAATAATTAATCCCGGATATTTATATGATAATAGCGAAAAAGCCAAGAAAATCAAGCATATCCAGACAAAATACCGTTTTGAAAAGGCGTTCATACCAAGCTCCGAGAAAAAAATTTCAAAGAAATTGTTGACAAATCAATAAAAAGTATGTATAATACAAAAGAACGGTTTGGGAGGAGCATTCAATTTCTGAATAATCCACCCAAAATAATGAATATATTCACTATATATTCACATCATTATAATTTAAGGAGATTGCTATGTTTGAAAAATTAAAACAGATTCTTATCGACGAGCTTCAGGTTGAAGAAAACCTCATCACTCTTGATGCAGAGCTTGCTAACGACCTCGGTATTAATTCCATCGAGCTTGCAGACCTTGTTATGATCTGCGAAGATAAGTTCGACATTGAAATCAACGATGAGAACATCGGTCAGTTCGTTACTATCCGTGACGTTGTTAACTACCTCGAAACACTCTAATAATTATCAAACACAAATAAAACGACCTGCATCTTTGCAGGCCGTTTTGTTTTTTTGCTTATTTTCTTCTTTCCTTAAAAAAGCGTGTCATAAGCTCCCTGCTCTCCGTTTCACAAACTCCGCCCACCGCAAAGACCTTGTGAAGCAAGGGATATGAATTCATATTAAGTACGCTTCCGAACGCGCCCGAGTTTGCATCCTTCAAGCCAAAGTAGAGCTTGCCCACTCTTGCGTTAAGTATCGCGCCCGCGCACATCGGGCAGGGCTCAAGCGTAACGTATAGCTCGCAGTCCGAAAGACGCCATCCGCCAAGCTTCTCACACGCGCGCTCTATTGCAAGCACCTCTGCGTGCGCAGTAGCTCTGTTTGCGGCTTCTCTTTCGTTGTGAGCGACGGCAACTACCTCACCGTCCTTAACTATAACTGCCCCAACGGGCACGTCCCCTGCGACATACGCCAGGCGCGCCTCGTCAAGAGCCATCTTCATAAAAAATTCGTTTTTCATACACCTTGAATACTAATTATGATCAACATTGTCATTATTGCTACCGAATAGAGAATGAAAAGCACCATTCCAAGCGACAAAAAGCCGCTTGCCTTTTCCGAAAACGAAAGCGGAAGGACCTCTTCGCCGTTCTCGTCGGGCTTAAGAACGAGCTTTTCCGCAAATCTACCTTTTTTATATACGCCGAGCAAATAGATAATGAGACAAACAGCCATCAGTGCCCACATTATCAACTCGATGACAAAGCTCGCGTTATCATACACCATCACGCCCGCCTTCTCCCTCAAAACGTCAAGGATGACGGAAATGCCGTTATTTGCGAGATGGAGCAAGAAAGGAAACACAAGTGATTTACTTTCAACGTATATCCAGCCAAGGCAAAGTCCTGCTACAAAGGTATAAAGAAGCTGTTCTATGTTCGTATGCATAAGCGCGAACAAAACGGCACTTATAACGACGGCAGTTCCCTTTCCGTAAACGGTCAGCACTCGGCAGAAGGTTCCGCGGAACATAAGCTCCTCAACAAGTGCGGGAATGAATGCCGCATATATCGCGTAAATAACTATCTGATAAGGTGTATCAAGCTCGACCGACCAGAACTGCTCTTGCGTAAAGTCCGAATAATTGCCAAAGGCATTTACTATGTAATAATTAACGTATGCAAAAAGATTGATCGCGCCAAGGGATATACCAAATATCACGAAAATATCGAACGGCGACTTCCTTTCGCCCTCAATGGGCTCGTATATCTCCCTATCCGCCCTGTTGTTCATCTTATTGAATAGCGCAACCGGAAGCACGAAGGACACGAAATACACCACGCACTCAAGAGCTCTGAATACCGCATCCAAGGTCTGCGTGTCTCCCCACATAACCAGAGAAATCTCCTCACCATAGGTAAGAACCGAGCCGAGCACAGCAAACAAAAGTTGATTAAACAGAAGCGCAAGTGCTATTCGGTTCATCAGCTTTGCATATATTTTTTTGTTTTGCTTTGTCATATACTATAATTCAAACGAAAGATAATAGAACATCTGGATAAGCGTAGCAACCACGAATACTATCATAAGGGGAGTGAAAAATCCCGTCACCCTCTCGCCAAAGCTAAGCAGCTTGACCTCGTTGCCCTCCTCGTCGGGGAGCATAACGAGAGCTTCCCTTTTTCTGTCCCTTTCGGTCAGCAGAGAAATAAGCGCAATCACTCCCGCAATTGCAAGGATAATGCTGTAGCAAACAATAAACGTAATGTACGCCCCGACCGAGACCTTATATCCGATTATCGTTCCTATACAGCAAGCAAGATTATGGATAAAGTGGAACAGCATCGGCACTCTTATATCCTTAGATGCAACATAGACCCAACCAAGGAATATACCGCCTACGAATGTATAACCGATCTTGTGGAAGCTCGTGTGCATAAGTCCGAATAAAATTGCGCTGACAAGCACCGCAGTTTTAGGACCGTACGACAGCAGAGATTTGCAGACCGTTTTGCGGAACACGAATTCCTCCGCTACAGCAGGAATGACGGCTGTACTGATTATGTATATAATGATCTGATAAGCGTGATCGAGACCGCTACCGAGGATATATTCCTCGTTCTCGCCGAGATATTCCATTGAAATAAATGCATCCACGGAATAGATATTTACCCAACCCAAGATATAATTTGCGGCAAGTCCCAATACGAATATTGCAGCGATCTTTCCAAAGGATTCCTTCTCGTGCTCCACGGGTATATGCTTTTCGATGAACGCATTTCTGCGCAGATAAGCAAAAAGCTTAAGAGGGATAAACAAGCAACCAAGGAACTTTACACAGTCAACGAGCAAAAATATCAAGTCGACCAAAAATACGTTGCCGTACGACACCAGCGCAACGGTATACGCAAAGCTAACCATTCTTCCAAGCAGGTAGATAAGCCCGTGGGTTGCAAGCAAGGTCACCGCAATGTGGCTTATCAGCGACATATATCTGTGCTTTTGTTGTTTTTTCATATTTTACTCTCCAATCTCGTATGATACAATGTTGTCCTTAACGTAAACTATCTCGTGATCCTTTATATAAAATCTCGGCACGCGCTCGCCTATGGCGCATATCATCTCGTATCCGATAGTACCGTTGTTTTTTGCAAGCTCATCAGCACCGATAAAATCATCCTTATCCTTGCCGATGACCGTGATATAATCACCCTCACGCACTCCCTTAACGTCCGTGACGTCAAGCATAAGCTGATCCATACAGACCCTGCCCACTATATTTACTCTTTTTCCGCGTATGAGCATCTGCGTGCCGTTTGCCGCGTTAGAGCGCCAATATCCGTCGGCATAGCCAACGGGCGCAGTTGCAATTTTCGTTTTAGCGGCTGCGGTATACGTGCATCCGTAACTCACCGTATCACCGGCTTCTATTTCCTTTATCATAGAGATGACCGATTTTAAGCTCATCACGGGTGTCAGCTCCTCACATCCGCGCACCTTGCCCGACGGAGCAAGCCCGTAAAGCACGACTCCAACTCGCACCATATCCATTTGGTATTCCGGATACTCAAACGTGGTCGCGCTGTTGGCACAGTGTTTTATATCAAATTCTATGCCTCGGGATCTCAGTTGATCGATAGCATCGGTAAATCTGCTGTACTGAAGAGCGGTAAAGCCTTTTCCGTCAGTGCCCTCGTCCGCCATTGCAAAATGGGTAAATATTCCCTCGGGAATAAGTCCCGGCATTCTGCACACGTCGCCGATAGAATCGAATATCTTATTGCTTTCGTGTATACAATCAAAGCCTATTCTTCCCATACCCGAATCAAGCTTTATATGTATCTTAACGCTGACTCCATCCGCGCATGCGGATTTTGAAAGCTCCTTTGCATATGAAAGCGAAAAAACGCTTTGCGAGATGCTGTTCTCTGCAAGGATCGAAGCGCAGGAAGCGGGCGTATAGCCAAGAATGAGGATCGGCTTCGTAATTCCGTTGTTTCGAAGCTGCATCGCTTCCTCAATATTGGACACAGCAAAGAAATCTGCACCAAGCGACTCATAGAGCTTCGAAAGGTATACCGCACCGTGACCGTAAGCGTTCGCCTTGACCACACAGCAAAGCTTCACTCCATCGCGAAGCTTACTTTTTATTATTCTGAAATTGTTCTCGGCGGCATTAACGTCTATCTCCGCCCAAAATCTTTTTCTCTTTGATATGTACTTATCCTTCAAAAGCGCCGCCTCCTTTTCTTTGTTTTCTTTATTACCAAAACATTTCATATTATTTTACCACACCCGAAATAAAAAATCAATAATTAATATTAATATATGACGGTTTTTTTATTAACTCTTGACATTTTTCGAAAAATGTATTAATATGTATAAGTACGCGAAACGCGTATAATCAATTCAGGAGGTATAGTAATGACACATTATTTTGATGATCTCAGTGTTCTTGTAAAGGTAATCTTGCTCATTCTTCTTGGCGGCCTCATCTCTCCCGTTTACAGAATTCTCAGATACTTGGAAACAAAGAATGTTGTGACCCTCGTAGTAGGTATCGTTTGTCTCGTAACAGGCGTTGGCAACTTCATTCTCGGTCTTGTTGACCTCATTTGTGTACTCACAAAGGGCAAGATCACAGTTTTTGCTGAATAATTACATAGAAAGGGCTTTCAGCCCTTTTTATTATTTTTTTCGAATTATCTTGACTTTTGATTTTGCTTGTGTTATACTGTTTTCAATATGAAACGCCCTGACGGGAAGGAGTAGTTCAACGCTTACCTACAGAGAGCAAACGGTCGGTGTGAGTTTGCGGCAGAGATTGAGTGAAGTAGTCCCCAAGCGGTCCTTGTGAAACGGCTCTCAAATTCGAGAGAAAGTAGCAAGGAACGGTTATCTCCGTTAAAGATATTGAGTGCGCCCTTCCCTTTTGAAGAGCGAAATCAGGTGGTACCGCGTTCCCACGTCCTGATATTCAGGATGGGGGATTTTTTGTTTTTAGTTAGTTTTTATGAATGAGGATACCTCCCTCAGTCAGCTTCGCTGACAGCTCCCTCTGCGATGCGGGGTTCCCCGAAACGAGCGTAGCCGAGTTTTGGGGGTTCGCGCGGTTGGAGCCTCTGTTAGACATTCTCTCGTATGCAGCCATAAAGTTTAATTTCTAAATAACGTGTGTTAGAGGTACAACTATGCCGATAATTTACAATGGAAAAAACATAGTTTTAGCTAAGAACTTAAGAAAAAGAGCTACACCGCAAGAAAAGCATCTATGGTATGACTTTCTGAAAGATTACAAAATAAAATTCCAACGGCAAAAAGCCATAGGAGAATACATTGTTGATTTTTATTGTCCTACCTTGAAAATTGCTATTGAAATTGACGGAAATCAGCACTATTCTAAAGAAGGTATTGAAAAGGATAGAATTCGTGCAGAAGAAATCAACAAGCAAGGTGTTCAAATTATACGAATTACAAACAAACAAATTGATAATGATTTTTCTTGGATTTGCGAGTATTTAGATACAGAGATTCAAAAATTTAAAAATAGTATTCAATAATTCCATTGCAAATTACATTCAATGGGATGAAGGTTATCTTGTAGAGGCTCCTTCCGCAGAGGGAGCTGTCACGCTTGCGTGACTGAGGGAGTTCCCTTTTAGATTGATAAAAATATATTTACATACATTAAGAAAGAGAGGTTCAAGGTATGAACAGCTACAACGAGCTTCCAAAGACGTATTCGCCCTCAGAATTTGAGGACAGGATATACGCCACTTGGTGCGAAAAGGGTTATTTCACACCCGACAAAAACAATAACAATCCGTCATTTTCTATCGTGATCCCCCCGCCCAACGTCACTGGTCAGCTTCACATGGGTCACGCCCTTGACGAAACTCTCCAGGACATTCTCGTTCGCTATAAGAGAATGCAGGGCTTCAATACTCTTTGGGTCCCCGGCACGGACCACGCGGGAATCGCAACACAGATAAAGGTTGAAGAACGTCTCCGCGTCGACGAGGGGCTTTCACGCTATGACCTCGGCAGAGAAAAATTCCTTGAACGAGTTTGGGGCTGGAAGGACACCTACGAAGCAAGAATTACAAGTCAGTTAAAGAAGCTCGGAGCATCCTGCGATTGGAGCCGTCAGAGATTTACTATGGACGAGGGCTGCTCAAAGGCAGTTCGCGAGGTTTTCGTAAACCTCTATAACAAGGGTCTTATTTACCGCGGCTACAGGATCATCAACTGGTGCCCCCGTTGCCTTACCGCACTTTCCGATGCAGAGGTAGAATACAAGGATATGCCCGGTCATTTCTGGCACATCAAATACCCCATCAAGGGCGAGGACGGCTACGTTGAGGTCGCTACCACACGTCCCGAAACAATGTTCGGTGATACTGCTGTTGCAGTTAACCCCGAGGACGAGAACACAAAGCATCTCATCGGCAAAACTCTTATCTTGCCCATCGTCAACAGAGAGATCCCCGTTATTGCCGACGATTACGTTGAGATCGGCTTCGGTACGGGTTGTGTAAAGATCACTCCCGCTCACGACCCCAACGACTTCCTCGTTGGTCAGCGTCACGACCTTGAGCAGATCAAGGTAATGAACGACGATGCGACTATGAACGCATACGCAGGCAAGTACGAGGGTATGGACAGATATTCCTGCCGCAAGGCTCTCGTTGCAGACCTTGAAGCACAGGGCTATCTCGTTAAAACGGTTCCCCACGATCACAACGTTGGAGTTTGCTATCGCTGCGGCACAACGGTCGAGCCCCTTACAAGCGATCAGTGGTTCGTTAAGATGAAGCCCCTTGCAAAGCCCGCTATCGAAGCGGTTGAAAGCGGCGATGTCAGCTTTATCCCCGAAAGATTTTCCAAGAATTACTTCAACTGGATGAACAATATTCTCGACTGGTGCATCTCACGTCAGCTTTGGTGGGGCCACAGAATTCCCGCATTCTATTGCGATGACTGCGGTGAGATGACGGTTTCAAAGACCGATATCACCACCTGCCCGAAGTGCGGTGGCGCTGTTCACCAGGATGAGGACGTTCTTGACACTTGGTTCTCCTCTGCACTCTGGCCCTTCTCAACTCTCGGTTGGCCCGAATCCACAGAGGATCTTAAGAGATACTACCCCACAAGCGTACTTGTCACAGGCTACGATATAATCACCTTCTGGGTATCCCGTATGATATTCTCAGGACTTGAGCATATGGGAGAAAAGCCCTTCTCCACAGTATTCATTCACGGTCTTGTAAGAGATGCACAGGGCAGAAAAATGTCTAAATCTCTCGGCAACGGTATCGATCCCCTTGAGATCATCGATCAGTACGGTGCAGACGCGCTCCGCTTTGCTCTTGCAACGGGCAACTCCCCCGGAAACGATATGAGATTTTCAGATGAAAAGATCGAGGCAGCAAGAAACTTTGCAAACAAGCTCTGGAACGCATCCCGCTTCGTAAGAATGAACCTCACCATCGACGAGATCAAGCTCCCCGAAGAGTCCAAGCTCGCGCTTGAGGATAAATGGATACTCACAAAATTCAACGAGCTCACAAAGTCAGTAATCACCAACCTTGACAGATTTGAGGTCGGCGTTGCGCTCTCCGAGATCTACAGCTTCACCTGGGACATCTTCTGTGACTGGTATATCGAGCTTGCAAAAGCAAGATTTAACGAAAAGGATACTGAGGCTAACCACATCTGCCAGAACGTTATCGCATACGTTCTCAACGGCACACTCAAGCTCCTTCATCCCTTTATGCCCTTCATCACCGAGGAGATATATCAGGCTCTTCCTCACAGCAAGGAAAGCATAATGATTGATAACTACCCCGAGTATAACAGCGCCCTCTCCTTCTCCGACGATGCGGAAAAGATGACTAAGATCATCGATGCTATCACGGCTATCCGTGCAAGAAGAAGCGAGATGAACGTTGCTCCCTCCAAGAAGGCAAAGGTATTCATCGAAACGAGATACACCGATATTTTCGGCGCATCGAGCGAAGCATTCTTCGTTCGCCTTGCATCTGCAAGCGATCTTTGCGTTGCCGAAAGATTTAGCGGTGAGGTAAGTGCGGATAACTCCGTTCAGATCATCACCGATGCAGCAACCATCTATCTTCCCCTTTCCGATATCATAGATTTTGAAAAGGAAAAGGCTCGTCTTGAAGGCGAAAAGAAGCGTCTTGAGGGCGAGATCGAAAGAATTGAAAAGAAGCTCTCAAATGCGGGCTTCGTTTCCAAGGCTCCCGCAGCAGTCGTTGACGGTGAGAAAGCAAAGATGGCTAAATACCGCGAAAATCTCGACGGTGTCCTTGCCGCACTTGCAAAGCTTAATTAAATTCTGATACCATCCGAGCCACACGGCTCGGATGGTTTGTATACGGAGATTTTATGATTATCGCAACACAAACCGAGAGCAAGCTTTATTCTTATTCAAGATTATACGTGGGAAACAGCCGCACTGAGGTGATTTACCTCGACTATCCTCTTGAGCTGACAAAAAAAGAATACTTGATACTGTACACCTTGCTTGAAAACGCGTCTAAGCCTTTATCTGCTAAGGAGCTTATAAAAATTACGAACACAACTATGACCGAGAAAAACGTGGTCTACCACGTCTCAAGCATAAACAGAAAGGCAAAGAAGATCGGAAAGAGGAAAATAATTCATAATAGGAGTAAAATAGGATATTTTTTGAACGAAGAAATGTAAAAATTCTTGACAACTTTTTGATAATATGCTATAATGACTTATAAATTGTGTAAATTTTTATTCATTCGCTATTTTTATCAGAGTTTATTAGTATACAACATATACGGAAAGGACATAGAATGGAAATTGCAATTATTGCTCACGACATGAAAAAAGAACTTATGACACAATTCTGTATTGCTTATTGCGGCATTTTGAGTAAGCACAATCTGTGCGCTACGAGCATTACTGCAAAATATATTTCCGACGCTACGGGGCTTAAGATCGAGAAGCTTCTTACGGGAGAGCACGGCGGCGAACAGCAGATCACTTCCCGCCTTGCTTATAACGAGATCGACCTTCTTCTCAACTTCAGAGATACACGCTCCTTCTCGGCATATAACGAGGAAGAAGCCGAAATGATGAGAATGTGCGACCTTCACAATATTCCCGTTGCAACCAACATCGCAACCGCTGAGATACTCGTTCAGGCTCTTGACCGCGGCGACCTTAACTGGCGCGAGGTATACAATCCCCGTTCCGAATATAACAGAAAAAGAAACGGTCTTATTTAATTTCTTCTTGACAAAGCGTTTGCTTTGTGCTAAAATCTAAAAATGCAAGGGACATGTTCCTCTGCAAGGTCTTGTTCAGAGAGAGGATAATTTGCTGTGATATCCTTCAAGGCGGCAGACGGAGTACCACCCGTGCGTCACGTTCAATACTCCCTCAAAGTTAAAATTTCGGGTGGAACCGTGCGTTTATTTGTTTATCGCACCCCGAATGGCTTTTGCCATTCGGGGTGTTTTTATATTGTAATCTTTTTATTATAAATAGGAGAAAAAGCTATGAAAATCAAACTTTTTGATCTTGATCTTTCTTTCGATGCGCCCATCACGGTCTATGATGCGGCTCGCAGCGCAGAAAGGATCGACCGCAGCGTTATAGCTGCAAAGGTTAACGGCAACGTTGTTGCTCTTAACTACCTTATTGAGGATGATGCCGAAGTCGAGCTTCTTACGTTCAAGGATCCCGAGGGCAAGCACGTTTTCAATCACACTGCAAGCCATATTCTTGCGCAGGCTGTAAAGCGTCTCTATCCCGAGACGAAGCTTACCATAGGTCCCGCTATTGAGAACGGCTTCTATTACGACTTTGATTCAGAGGTATCCTTCACTCCCGATATGCTTGCAAAGCTCGAGAGCGAAATGAAAAAGATAGTAAAAGAAAATCTTCTTATCACAAGAAGTGAGCTCCCCCGCGCAGAAGCCATCGCGCTTATGCAGGAAAAGGACGAGCCCTATAAGGTACAGCTCATTGAGGAGCTCCCCGAGGATGCAGTCATCAGCTTCTATACACAGGGTGAGTTCACAGACCTTTGCGCAGGTCCCCACCTTTTCTCAACGGGCGCAGTCAAGGCTATCAAGCTCACACAGTGCACGGGCGCTTATTGGAAGGGTGACCAGAAAAACAAGATGCTTCAGAGAATATACGGCATCGCCTTCCCCTCCAAGGATGAATTGAACGCATATGTCACAATGCTTGAGGAAGCAAGAAAACGCGACCACAATAAGATCGGACGTGAGCTTGAATATTTCACAACGGTAGACTGCATAGGTCAGGGTCTCCCCATCCTTCTTCCAAAGGGAGCAAGAACGATACAGGCTCTTCAAAGATGGATCGAGGACGAGGAGCAGAGACGCGGCTACCTCCTCACAAAAACTCCCCTTATGGCAAAGCGCGACCTTTACCGAATTTCCGGTCACTGGGATCACTACCTTGACGGCATGTTCATTCTAGGCGACCCCTATGATGAGACAAAGGAATGCTTTGCGCTCCGTCCAATGACCTGTCCCTTCCAGTATCAGGTATTCCTCAATAAAAAGCGTTCCTACCGCGACCTTCCTATGCGTCTTGGTGAAACGTCAACTCTTTTCAGAAACGAGGATAGCGGTGAGATGCACGGTCTTATCCGCGTTCGTCAGTTTACTATTTCCGAAGGACACCTTATCATTCGCCCCGAGCAGCTTGAAGAGGAGTTCAAGGGTTGCCTTGACCTCGCGCTTTACTGCCTCGATACACTTGGACTTCGTGAGGATTGCTCATTCCGCTTCTCACAGTGGGATCCCGCAAGAACCGATAAATACGAGGGTACACCCGAGCAGTGGGAGCTTGCACAGAGCATTATGGAAAAGCTTCTCAACGCAAACCTCGGTGAGGGCAACTACACAATTGGCAAGGACGAAGCAGCGTTCTACGGTCCTAAGCTCGATATCCAGATAAAGAATGTTTTCGGCAAAGAGGATACTCTTATCACTATCCAGATCGATATGCTTCTTGCAAAGAAGTTCGGTATGGAATACGTTGACTCCGACAATACGCTCAAAACACCCTATATCATTCACAGAACATCTATGGGCTGCTACGAGAGAACTCTCGCACTCCTTCTTGAAAAGTATGCAGGCGCCCTTCCCACTTGGATGGCTCCCGTTCAGGTCAAGATGCTTCCTATGGGCGATTCTCAGATCGCATATTGCGATGAGCTCTCCCGCCGTCTGACGGCTCTCGGCATTAGAAACGAAGTCGACAGAAGAAACGAGACTATCGGATATAAGATCAGAAACGCACAGCAGGAAAAGGTTCCCTATATGCTCGTTGTGGGCGGCAAGGAGCTTGAAGCCGGCACCGTTGCGGTTCGTTCACGCAAGGACGGCGACATCGGCACAATGACCCCCGACGAATTCATCCTTAAGATCGCAAAGGAAATTGCGGACAAGGTGAGATAAAGAAATAAAAAACTAAAAGCGGAGAATTTTCTCCGCTTTTTTGTATTCTATTCGGTCTGCGGCAAACTATCCTTGTCATAGAAGACAAGCGTTCCGTTTTCGTAT
>CALGCW010000286.1 GCA_937884385.1 uncultured Clostridia bacterium
TTTTTTTCAAAAAAGCGAAAAATCTTTCCTTTGTCACTTCTCCCCGATAAATCCCAATTTTGCATTTTACATTTCGCGCCTTGCGCGATTAATCCCATTTATCGAGCAAAAAATAGGGAACTCAAAGCGAGTTCCCTTGATTTTTATTTAATTACGACTTTCTTGAAGTTCTTTTTACCTCTGCGGACGAGGATGCCGTCGGCGAGGTCGCTTGCTGTGAATGAATGGCGGGGATTTGTGATCTTTTCGTCATTTACGCTTACGCCGCCCTGTTCAACTGCGCGACGCGCTTCGGAACGTGAGGGAACAAGCTCTGCCTTAACAAGAACGGAGAGAATGTCGATAGCACCGTCCTGAAGATCAGCGGCACAAAGCTCAACTGTGGGGGCATTATCGGCGCCGCCTGCGCTGAAGAGTGAGCGAGCCATTGCCTGCGCCTTGTCTGCCTCTTCCGTACCGTGGACCATCTGTGTAAGCTCGTAAGCGAGGATCTCTTTAGCACGGTTGAGCTGTGCGCCCTCCCAAGAATCCATTTCATTGATCTGCTTGATGGGAAGGAAGGTGAGCATTCTGATGCACTTGAGAACGTCTGCGTCGCCAACGTTTCTCCAATACTGATAGAACTCGAAGGGGCTGGTCTTATTGGGGTCGAGCCATACGGCGTTGCCCGCGGTTTTGCCCATCTTCTTGCCCTGTGAGTCGGTGAGAAGTGTAATTGTCATTGCGTGAGCGTCCTTGCCAAGCTTACGTCTGATAAGCTCAGTACCGCCGAGCATATTTGACCACTGATCGTCACCGCCGAACTGCATATTGCAGTTGTAGTTCTTGAAGAGGTGGTAGAAGTCATAGGACTGCATTATCATATAGTTGAATTCAAGGAAGGAAAGACCCTTTTCCATTCTCTGCTTATAGCACTCTGCAGAGAGCATTCTGTTAACTGAGAAGCACGCGCCTACCTCACGCAAAAGCTCGACGTAATTAAGGTTTAAGAGCCACTCTGCGTTGTTGATCATAGTTGCCTTGCCCTCGCCAAAGTCGATAAATCTTTCCATTTGGCGCTTGAAGCATTCCGCATTGTGGTTGATGTCTTCAATGGTGAGCATTTTTCTCATATCGGTTCTGCCCGAGGGGTCGCCGATCATAGTTGTACCGCCGCCGATAAGTGCGATGGGCTTATTGCCTGCCATCTGCAAGCGTTTCATAAGTGTGAGAGCCATAAAGTGACCTGCGGTCAAGCTGTCTGCGGTGCAGTCAAAGCCGATGTAGAAGGTCGCCTTGCCCTCGTTGATCATATTTTTGATCTCTTCCTCGTTTGTGACCTGAGCGATAAGCCCACGTGCAACGAGTTCTTCATAGATTTTCATAATTTTTCTCCTATCTGAAATGTAATTGTTAACTATTTATATGTGACTTTGAGTTAATAAGGGGAACTCCCTCAGTCACTTAGAAAAAAAGTCCTTGGGCAAATACCCAAGGACGAATTAGCGTGATACCACCTTGCTTTGAGCAAAATGCGTGAATTTTGCTCCTCATTGAGCGCTGTAACGGGCGTGACCGTTGCCTCCTACTGCCGTTAGGGTTCGGGGCAAAGCTCCAAGATGTATTCACATTTTATTTTCTGCGCCTCTCACCATACGGCAGCTCTCTGTAGAAAAGGGAAAATGCTACTATTTCTTTTCATAGCCTTTAGTTATTACTTTAGTATATTAACACAAAAATCAAGTCTTGTCAATGATTTGCGCGAAAAAAGTTTCTCCGTTATGGGAAATGAGCTTGACGGGGAGCACCTCGGAGTGCAGTGGCTTGTCACTTTTGACGCAGACCTCAAGAAAATCCGGGGTGTGGCCGTATGCGCAGTCCTTTTCATAGCTTTCAAAAAGCACGGTATGAGTGCCTCCCTCGGCTAAAATTCTATCGAATTCAGCGGCGCGGATTTCTTTTTCAAGCGCGATGAGCTGTGCGGAGCGTTTCTTTTTGATCTCTTGGGGGATCTGTCCACTCATTCTTGCAGCGGGTGTACCCGTACGCGCGGAGTAGGGGAAAACGTGGATCATAAGGAAATTTGCGCGCTTGGCAAATTCAAGAGTTTCGGCAAAATCTTCTTCGCTTTCTCCGGGAAAGCCCACAATGATATCGGTAGTGTAGCGGACCGCGGGCATTGCGGCACGAAGCCTTTTCATATTTGCGAGTGCCTGATCTGCGTTGTATTTGCGCTTCATATTGCGAAGCGTTTTTGAGCTGCCCGATTGCATTGAAATGTGAAAATGCGGAGCGAGCTTCTTTAAATCCTTAATTCTGTCCACAAATTTTTGCGTCAGGCAGGATGGGTCAAGAGAGCCGAGGCGCACGGTAAAATCGCCCTCTATAGCATCGATGTCGCAAAGAAGGTCTGCAAAGGAGTAGGAGTCAAGGTCCTTTCCGTAGGACGCGGTCTCGATTCCCGTGAGGACCACCTCGCGGCAACCGTTTTTAACGAAATGCGCCCCCTCGCCAATGACCTCCTCGGGCGCCTTTGAGCGAATCTTGCCGCGAGCGTAGGGAATGATGCAATAGGTGCATTTGCTTTCACAGCCGTCCTCGATCTTTATATAAGCACGAGTACGGTCAAAATGCTTTATCTCCATTTTTTCAAATCCTGCAGTGTCGATGTCGCGGTGGAATATCTCCGTTGCGGTGTTTTTTTCGCCACGCTTAAAGAGGTCTTTGAGCGCGTCTGCCACAAGAAGCTTATCTGTGTTGCCGCAAACGTAGTCAACGCCCGCAATTGCTGCGATATTGCTTGGATTTGTTTGCGCAAGGCATCCTGTGACGAGGATATAAGCCTCGGGATTCTTTGCCATTGCACGGCGGATGAACTGACGAGCCTTGCGGTCGCTTTCAGCCGTGACGGTGCAGGTGTTTATTATGTAGGCGTCGCATTCCTCACTGCCTTTCTTTACTTCAAAGCCTTGAGATATGAGCCTTTCGGCAATTGCCTCGGACTCATACTGGTTGACCTTGCAGCCGAGTGTGAGAATACCGACGGTGTGTCTTGTTTCGTTCATTCTTACCTCTTTTTAAAGTGATAAAATTATTATATCATATTTTGACAAAATGTAAAGGGGGAGGGGGAAATTTGTTTTATATTGGTTTACATTTTTGTTGACAAATACCTGTTCATATGATAATATAAAAATGTAGATGACAAAACGGACACAAAATGCAAAAAAATAGTGCCCGAAAAGGCGCAGAGTAGGGCAAAACAGCCTTTCTCTGCGCTTTTTTGTATCTTTTCTTGCGATTTTGAAATTTTTTCAAGCTTTTTTCAGAAAAGTCGAAGAATTTAGCGAAGAAAACAGGTATTATTATATAGAGTGGGTAATAAAAAACCTCAAAAGCCAAAGGAGCGCGGTGTTATGAAACTACTCATTCGCAAAAGCGCGGTTGGTAGCCGCATGATTATTTTTAAACTAATCTAAGGAGAGCTTTTATGAAGAAAAGAATATGTTTGTTAATAATGGTATTGTTTATCGGAACAGTAATGTGTGGTTGTGTATTCATAAATCCATTAGATTTAAAAGGATATTCCGATATATGCGAAGAAGATAGAGCAATAACAAGAACGGTCGCTGCCAGATACGACTATTCCCTCACGGATTATGATCCTATTATGCCACCTAACTTTGTAGAAAAAATAGATAGCATCAAATCGGGTACATATAGCTTTTATACAGCATCGATTGACATTAATAGCTGCTACTATATTTGCGGATACGGAAACTCCGCGCTGTCAACTGCAATGTATATGACATTTGGAGATGGCGATTGGCTTTATGAATGGTACAGAGTCGATGGCTTGGAAAATGTTCAAAGAACAATAAATAGTAAAGAACTATTACATATATTCGCAGTATATGATGCTACAATAGACAGAGATATCGTTAGCGGTACAGAGTATAGATATAATGCAAAGTATTATAACAAACAAGATACAAAAGAGCTTAGACCTATATTCCCTGCAAGCGACACATATATTTTGTATTTAAAAAGCAACCTCGTGAATGAAGCAGATAGCATTTATATAAGTTCATTTGAGTTGAATAAGGGATATAGAATGTATACTGATATAAACGGTGTTGAGTATCTATCTTTTTTACACGAAAAGCAGCGAGAAAATGACAGTGAAAGCAAAAATTATAGCAAAACCTTGTTTTGGGAATACTATGACGTTCTTTCTCCTCATTTTGTGTTGATTGATGAGCTTGAAAACCATTATGAATATCAGGGTTATGACATAACCGAAAGATATGCAGGTATTGAATTAGAATGTTTGGTGGATTTATTGATAGAATAAAGGGGTATTAATGTAAAATTTGTAAGTATCGAAAGAAAATCAAGCCTACTGAAATAATCCCAATTATCAAAGAAAAACCGCCCGTCATTGAAGAAGTGACGGAATAAATAAAGAAATCCCCGACGGTATTGTCGGGGATTTTGTTATTGTTTTATGCGTTGAGCTCCATTTCAAGCCAGACGAGACCGAGGGTGAAGGCGTCGTGGAGACCTGTCTTATCGCCCTGCTTGATGATCTTATTGGGGTCCTTTGAGTCGATTATCTGAATAAGGATCTTATCGGGAAGCTCCTCACCGCTTGCTTCGTCCTTCTTATAGGACATAATTTCAAGGAGCAGGAAGCATTTTTCCGTTTTGTCTCCATAGCAGATCGTATTGCCCTCACGAACGAGGGGTCTGTCTTTATATTCCAAATATTTTCCTTCTACGAGTTCCATATTATTTCCTCCGTTTATTATATATTACAGGTTAGTATAACACAAAAAGTCTGATTAGTCAAGTGCTATCTTTTTGTGCCGAATTCAGCCTCGCGCATTTTGGCGATAACCTTGCTTGGGGTCTTTGATCTGAAGATCGCGCTTCCCGCAACGATAACATTTGCGCCTGCTTCGATCGCGAGGTGGACGTTTTCTGCGGTGATGCCGCCGTCGACCTCTATATCAACGTCAATTCCGTGCTCGTTTGCATATTTCCTTATGGCGCGGACCTTATCTATCGTTTCGGGGATCATCTCCTGACCGCCGAAGCCGGGCTCTACCGTCATAACGAGGACCATATCCACCATATCGAGGTAGGGAAGGACGCTTTCGTATGGGGTTGCGGGGGAGATCGCAATTCCTGCCTTCATATCGTGGTCCTTGATCTTTTGGATTGCGTCACGGGGACGCGTGGTGCTTTCAAGGTGGATGGTGATGCTGTCAGCTCCCGCGCGGATGAAATTCTCTATGTAGCGCTGAGGATTCTTTATCATCAGATGCACGTCAAAAAAGAGCTTTGTTTTCTTGCGTATGGATTCAATAACGGGCGGTCCGAAGCTTATATTGGGCACGAAGACGCCGTCCATTACGTCAAGGTGGAGATAGTTTGCTCCTGCTATTCTTATTCTTTCGATATCTTGCGAAAGATTTGCAAAATCCGCTGCAAGAAGTGAGGGTGCGATATATATCATACTGATCTCCTTTCAAATTTTATGAAAATTTATGTCGAAAATGAATTTGCGGCATATTATATTAATAGTAAAAGATACGTGAGAGAGATGCGGCAAAGACGTCGATAAAAGAGGACGTGTGGTCGGTGAGCCGTGTATCTCCGCGTTTTTATTTTTTATAGATGAGGCATACTGCGTGTGCGGCTATGCCTTTTTCTTCGCCCGTAAAGCCGAGGTGCTCCTCGGTTGTTGCCTTAACGTTCACCCGGTCAAGTGAAAGATCAAGCGCGCGGGCAAGGTTGAGACGCATCTGCTCAATATATGGTGCGAGCTTGGGTGCTTGCGCGATTACGGTGGCATCTACGTTTGACACCTCGTATCCGCGCTCGCTGATAAGCTCAAATACGCATCTGAGCAGCACGAGTGAGTCTGCGTCCTTGAAGCTATCGTCGGTATCGGGGAAGTGTCTTCCAATGTCACCGAGAGCCGCCGCACCGAGCAGTGCGTCGCTTATCGCGTGAAGAAGCACGTCTGCATCGGAGTGACCGAGGAGTCCCGTATGGTGAGGGATATTGACCCCTCCGATTATCAGGTCGCGCCCTTCGCACAGTCTATGTACGTCATATCCGTGTCCAACTCTTACGTTCATACGCTTTCCTCCCTTGATTTAAGGATGGCAAGAGCGATCGGAACGTCGTCGGGTGTCGTGATCTTAAGATTATTTCTTCCGCATTCGACGAGCTTTATCTTGCAACCGAGGTTCTCGACAAGGGAATTATCGTCCGTGACGGTGAGGTGGTCCGCATCTGCCTTTTTGAGTGCAAGCTCGTATATCTCGCGCTTGAATACCTGCGGTGTTTGAGCTAGCCAGATATGATTCCTGTTCGCGCTATAGTCGATGTAGAGGTTCTTTCCGCTTGAGACCTTGACAGAATCTACGGCACGGGTGGCGGCAGTTGCGCAATCGTGCTTGAATGCTTCACGGCAGACGGTTTTTATCTGCTCGGGAGTGATAAGACAGCGCGCGCCGTCGTGAATGGCAACGAAGCGAGTTCCTCGACTTACGGCGCAAAAGCCGTTGCGAACGGACTCCTGGCGGGTCTTTCCTCCGCTGACGAGACGCACGAATTTTTTGAATTTATAGAGCTTTTGAAATTCGCGGTAGAGATAGAATTCATCCTCTCTTGCGACCACGATTATTTCCTTTATGAATTCACATTCATCAAATGCTTTGATGGTGTGCGCCACCACCGGCATATTGTCAAGCAGAAGCATCTGCTTTGAAACCCCCTCACCCATACGTGTGGAGTTTCCCGAAGCAACGATTATTGCGCTTGTGGGTTCTATGCGGTCTTTTTTGCCCGCTATGGCGCGGACGGTGTCACTTATCTTTTCAATGATCTTACCCACGGTAAGCTCCTTTCCGAAAGAAGTTAAAGCTTCTTTCCGTTTTCGATATCTTCAATAAGAGAGAGTCTTCTTGTGTGCCTGTCGCCCTCAAATTCTGCGCCTGTGAAGGCATCCACAAGGTCGAGGGCAAGTCCTGCGCCCACTACTCTTGCGCCAAGGCAGAGGACGTTTGCGTTATTGTGCAGCCTTGTAAGACGTGCGGAGAATGTGTCGGAGCAGCAAGCCGCACGGATGCCGCGATGCTTATTTGCCGCCATACTCATTCCAATTCCGGTGCCGCACACGAGAATTCCAAGCTCTGCCTCGCCTTCCTGAAGCTTTTGGCAAAGCCTGCTTGCGTAGATGGGGTAATCACAGCTCTCTGAGCTGTTCGTTCCGACGTCGGTCACCTCAAAGCCTTTTGACTCAAGGTGCGCCTTGATATGATCCTTAAGCTCGTATCCGCCGTGGTCAGCACCAATTACTATTCTTTTCATTTCAGTTTACCTCGCCTTTCTTTTCCTTTTCGAGTCTTTCAAGTCGCTCTCTTTCTGCCTGTGAAGCGCGAAGGTAGATGGGAGAAAGCTCGATGTCGGTCGTGAGAAGCTCTTGCTTTGTGGCTTCAAGTGCGCAAAGAGCGATCGAATATGCACTTTGATATTGATGGATCAAGGGAGTATCCTTTGTTTCTACCTTTGTAAAGGCTCCCTTGGCTATATCGTAACCGTCTCCGCAGAGGTGTATCTCGCGGTCGGTATATTTGCGAAGTTCCTCTTCAAGGTCATATACGGATATGAGTCTGTCCTCGCAAAGGCGCGTTAACTTGCCGCCCTCGCAAAGGAAGAGCGCGTTATATAGCTGGCTTCTGCGCGCGTTCATAACAGGACAGATAATTCCGTCGGCGTAAAGCAGGTTGCGCGCAAGTGCTTCAAGGCTCGATACGGGTGCGCAGGGCTTGTTTCTATTGAAGGCAAGTCCCTTTACGGTTGCGGCACCGATGCGAACGCCCGTGAATGAACCGGGACCTGCGCTGCACGCGAACAGGTCGATATCGTCAACAGTGAGCTTCAGTACCTTGAGCGATGCTTCTATCATAGGCAGAAGTGTCTCGCTGTGCGTGTTGCCGTTATTTATCGTGAATTCTGCAAGTAGCTTTTCGCCTTCGGTTATCGCTACTGTCGAAACTATTGCAGTTGAGTCAAGTGAAAGAATCTTCATATTGATCTCCTTGGTGTTATTGTTTGATAGTGTTTAAAATATGGGAGTTAGTTTGCTTGGAAAGTGTTACTTTTTTCGAGAAAAAGTAACCAAAAAAGCTTTAATAAGCTTCGCGGCAAAATTTCGCGCAAATTGTCACTTCTTCCCGATAAATTTCGGTTATGGTGTTGTAATAATGATCTTTCTTTCGTCGGGTTTATCGAGGTCGGTTTTGGAGATCTCGACCTTGATATAGTCCTCGGGGATCGCGTAGGGGATATTTTCGCTCCATTCGACAAGGCAGATCGAGCCGTCATCGAGGTAATCGTAGTAGCCTATAGAATAGAGGTCATCCTCGTCGGTTATTCTGTACATATCGAAGTGGAACACGCGTCTTGAGGACCTTGATGGGTACTCGTTGACGAGTGCGAAGGTGGGGGAGCGAACGAGTGCATTGGGTGAGAATACCCTTGCAAATCCGCGTACGAAGGCGGTCTTGCCTACGCCGAGGTCACCGTAGAGAGCTATGAACGTGGGCAGGGAGAGGTTCTCCTCAAGCTGCTTTGCGAGTGCAAAGCCGACCGCCTCGGTCTCTTCGGGTGAGTTCGTTATTATGTCCTTTATGATTCTCATATTATTTTTTCTTTTTTGCGACCTCTGTGAACTTTTTCTTCGTTCCGTCGGGGTACTGAACTACGGTGGATTCGAGCTGTGCGCCCATTGAAGCGCGTATCTCGGCAACGTACTCCATTCTGAGTGCGTACTGCTCTGCCTTTTCATCATCGGTGAGGGTGCGCACCTTTTGCTCGTGTGCATAGTAATTTATTTTATCAAGCTTTTCTTTTTCCATATTTACTCCGTGAATGAATACATTTTATAAAGATCGGCATAAAGACCGCCTTTTTCAATAAGTTCTTTGTGTGTTCCGCTTTCCTCAATACCGTTTTCGGTGAGGACGAGAATTCTGTTGGCATTTTTGATCGTTGTCAAGCGGTGAGCGACCGTAAAGGTCGTTCTGCCCTTGGCGAGCTTTTCAAGGGATTGCTGAATGAGGTATTCGCTCTCGTTGTCGAGTGCGCTCGTTGCCTCGTCGAGAATGAGGATGGGTGGGTTTTTAAGGAACACACGCGCGATAGAAATTCTTTGCTTCTGACCGCCCGAGAGCTTGACTCCGCGCTCACCCACGTAGGTATCGTATCCGTCCGGAAGGGTGAGAATGAAATCGTGAGCGCCTGCGAGCTTCGCAGCTTCTATAATCTCTTCCTCAGTGCAATCGGGCTTGCCGTATGCTATGTTTTCACGGACGCTTCCCGAGAAGAGATATACGTCCTGCTGAACGATGCCGATATTATCGCGCAATGATTTTTGTGTTATTTCCTTAATATTCTTGCCGTCGACGAGAATACTACCGTCGTTTGCTTCATAGAAACGGGGAATGAGTGCGCAAAGAGTTGTCTTTCCGCCGCCGCTGGGGCCTACGAGCGCAACGCTCTCTCCTGCCTTTACGTGAAGATTGAGCTTGCAAAGAACGTTCTTTTCCGTACCGCTGTAGCGGAATGTGAGGTTTTCAAAGGTTATCTCGCCCTTGACGTTTTCGATGGCTTCTGCGTTGGGAGAATCCTCAATATCGGGGTCGATATCCATAATCTCGCAGAAGCGTTCAATGCCCGTCATGCCGCGCTGGAACTGCTCGGTAAACTCAACAAGACGGCGAATTGACGTAAGCAGCATACTTGCAAAGAGCATAAACGCGATAAAGTCTGCGCTTGTGATCTTTCCGTCTGCAAGGAAGAAGGCACCTGCAACCACAACGATTATGTACAGCGCACCGTCAAAAAATCTCGTTGAAGATTGGAACGCGCCCATATATTTGTAGACCTTTTTCTTAACGGAAAGGAAGCTTGAATTGCTCTTTTCAAACTTTTTGATCTCGGTATCCTCGTTTGCAAATGATTTTACCTCGTGAATGCCGAGCAGGCTGTCCTCGACCTGTGAGTTGAGCTCGCCTACGATGCGGCGGCTCTCTTTAAAGCCCTCCTTCATCTTCTTTCTGAAGCGTGTCATGCAGATTATCATTACGGGCACTATCGCAAAGATGAGAAGTGTGAGAGGAACATTGATTGTGCACAGGATCGCAAAGGATGCGATGATCTTGATGCCTGCGATGAAGAATTCCTCGGGGCAGTGGTGTGCAAATTCGGTCACGTCGAAAAGGTCGCTTGTGATCCTTGACATAAGCGTGCCGATCTTGGTGTTATCGTAATATGAAAACGTGAGCTTCTGAAGATGTGTAAAGAAGTCGCGGCGCATATCAGTTTCAATTCTCGTTCCCATAATGTGACCCGTGGATGCCATATAATAATATGCCGCGGTATCGATGAGTCGAAGCACGAGATACAAGGCTCCACAGGTGAGAATAAATGTGGGAGTGAGAGACGCAACGTCAGTTTCTGCTCTGCCTGTGATCTCACGAGCGATAAGGGGGAGAACTATCTCTACCACCGTCGTTAGCGACGCGCAGAGAAGGTCAAAGATAAGTATCCATTTATATTTTTTGTAGTAGGGCAAAAACCTTGAGAGAAGCTCGCCCTTTTTCTTTTTGTTTTCTGCCATATTTGCGTTTCCTGTTCTTTGAATATCTTTTAATATATTATTATAACACAAATTATAGATAAATAAAAGTGGTTTTGTGAAATTTTTCAAATTTTGATTTAACGGTTAGTGACTTTACTTGGGGGTGTTACTTTTTTCGAGAAAAAAGTAACCAAAAAAGCTTTTGTCTCTTGGGCTTGTGGGAATCAAATGCAAAATGCAAAGTGCAAAATGCAAAATTGGGAATATATTTGTAGGTGCGGACGCACGCGGTGCGCCCCTACGGAGTGATTGCATTTTGTTTGTGAGATTATAGCCGTTTTACTTAGCTTTCGGCTATGTATAAAAGTAGCAAATTACAGATTTTAGAAGCGCCTGTAAACGCGAGAAAATCGTTATGTGTTGTGATGTGTCACAACACAATTTGCGCGGAGTTTTGCTGCGAAGCTGATCAAAAGCTTTTTAGTTCTTTTTCTCGAAAAAGAACATATTCTTTTCTTTGTAACTTCTGCGCGACAAATCCCAATTTATAAATATATAATTAAGGCAAAACCTTGACAAATCAAGGGTTTTCGTATAAAATAGGTATAGTTATATTTTTTGTTAAAGGAGAAAAGCTATGAAAGACAGAAAAGATATACCCGCAAAGTACAAGTGGGACTTGTCGGTTATTTATGCTGATGAAAAAGCATTTTACGAGGATTATGCCAAGGTGGAGAAAATGATAAAGGAGTTTCCCAAGCACGAAAAGACTATGACGAAGAGTGCAGAGGGACTTTATAACGTGCTTCGTGCGGATTGTGATATTGAAGCCATCATTGAGAAGCTTTGGAGCTATGCATCTCTTAATTTTTCAGTTGATTCTGCGAACAACGCATTCCAGGCGCTCAACGGAAAGGTTCGCTCTCTTGCTGTACAGGCAGGCGCGGCATCCTGGTTCGTAAGCCCCAGAATACTTTCACTTGATGCGGACGTTGTTGAGGGTTGGTTCAAGGAATATCCCGCACTTGAGACCTTCCGCAGGACTATCCACAGCATTATGAGAATGAAGCCCCATATGCTTTCAGACGAGTGCGAGCAGCTTATGTCAAAGCTTCAGGACGGCTTCGGCACGCACGGCGATATCAGAAGCATTTTTGCAAACAGCGACCTTCGCTTTGGCAAGATAAGAAATGAGGAGGGCAAGCTCGTTGAGCTTACCGACACGAACTACGTTCCTTTCCTTATGAGCACGGACAGACGCGTTCGTCAGGCGGCTTTCAGAAAGCTCTATGAGACCTATGCGCAGTTTGGCAACACGTTTGCGACCACCTTCAATGCAATGGTTCGCGAAAGAGGTACGCTTGCGAAGGTGAGAGGATACAAGAATTCTATTACCGCGTCCACCTTCCGCGACGAGGTGACACCCGAGATATACAATAATCTTATAAATTCCGTTCACACGGGTCTTCCCGCGCTTTACGATTACTATGCGCTCAAGCGCGAGGTTCTCGGCGTGCAGAAGCTCCACCTTTATGACGTTTATGCACCGCTTATCGGTGAGCTTGAAAGAGTTTACAGCTATGAAGAGGCTGTTGACGAGGTGCTTAAGACCGTTGAGATCTACGGTGACGAGTATTACAATGCTCTTAAAGCCGGACTTACGGAAAAGGGTTGGGTAGACGTTTATCCCTCAAGAGGTAAGCGCGGCGGTGCGTTCAGCGCAGGTACACCTGTGACTGAACCCTATATCCTGCTCAACTACACGGAGACACTTGACGACGTTTCCACACTTGCTCACGAGGCAGGACACTCAATGCACTCCTGGTTCTCCACTCACTACAACGAGCCTCACAATTCCAATTATACCATCTTCGTTGCAGAGGTGGCTTCTACCGTTAACGAGCTCCTTCTGTTCCACAGAAAGCTTCGCGAATGCACCGATGATAATGAGAATCTCTATATTCTCAATCAGTTGATGGAGACATACAAGGGTACGCTCTACCGTCAGACGATGTTTGCTGAGTTTGAAAGAGATATGCACGCAATGAGCGAAAAGGGAACTCCCCTTACAGCCGACCTTATCAACAAGCATTACTACAAGCTCGTCAAGAAGTATTTCGGACGCGACGTTGCAGTTGACAAGCAGATAGCTATGGAGTGGATGAGAATTCCTCATTTCTATACCAGCTTCTACGTTTATAAGTATGCTACCTGCATTTCCGCAGCTTCTGCGATAGTCAAGAGAATTGAGAGCGAGGGTGCTGCTTACGTTGATCAGTACATTGATTTCCTTAAGTGCGGTGGCTCAAAGTCTCCTCTTGACAGCCTTCTCGTTGCGGGAATCGATATGAGAGATCCTTCCGTTGTTAACGGAGCGATCGAGGACTTCAGAAACGCGGTTGCAGAGTTTAGAGAGATATATAACAGAAAGTAACAAATAAAGGAATGGGAGCTTTTGAAAAAGCTCCCATTTGCTTTTGGGTTCAAATTTTGATTTGTCGGGATGTAAGTTTTATTGAACGTCCCTCTCAGGCGCGATGCGCCAGCTCTCCCAGAGGGCGAGCCTTCTTATCGTGAGCGCTTGCAATCTAAAGCCTCTCACTCCAGGAGAGGTGGATTCCGAAAGGCAGACGGAGAGGGGGGTTCGAAGGAAACAGGGGACATCGAAGGACGAATTGTTTCTGCATAAAATTACAATTCCACCCGCTTGCGCGAGGTCAAAAGGGCAAATGTTACATTTGGTTGCGCTATTGTAATGCAAATTTGGTGGTTTTTTGTATTTGTTATGGTATAATTAATCAGAAAACTATGGAGGTATTTATGAGATTTGAAGAAAAACTAGTTAATTTAAGAAAAAGTAAAGGAATATCACAGGAGCAGCTTGCTGAAGCTCTTGGGGTTTCAAGGCAGGCAGTATCACGATGGGAGTCGGGAGACTCAACACCGGATATGACGAATCTGCTTGGGCTTTGTCAATATTTTGGGGTTTCCGCGGATTATCTTATTTTTGATGAAGTAGACATTGACGGTGCTTCTTTTAAGAGCATATCAAGTGGAAAGGCTAATGCTCCATCCAACAAGCAATACATAGGACATTTGATTTCTTCAATATGCTTTTTGGTTGCCTCTGTGGCGTATGCAGTTATTGCTGTTGAGGGCTATATGCTTAGTGGCTTCGCGTGGTTGCTTTGTATTATTACGGGTGCGCTTTGCGGCTTGCAGTTTTATATGTTTATTAAAAAATACTATTAGATACCAATACGAAGATTTGATTTGCAGTCTTTTTTTGCCTTGAAACTTTTTTATATTTGTGCTATAATAAATCCAACAAGTCAAAGGAGCGAAGCAATGAAGGGATATAATTTGATCGTGGTATTTAATAAGGAAGCTGACAGGATACTTATGTGCCGGAGAGTGAAGGATCCGTATAAGGGACTTTCTAATTTTGTCGGTGGCAAGATAGAGCAGGGAGAGGGCGGCCTTGATGCTGCATATCGCGAGCTTTTTGAGGAAACTGCGATTGGCAGAGAAGATATACGTTTGACGCATTTGCTTGATTTTACCTATCATATGGCGCAGGAGTACGTGGAGGTCTACGTTGGCAGACTAAACAAAGACGTTAGCATAAAAGGTGACGAGAACGTTTTATACTGGAGTGATTTTGATCATAATTTCTTTGATCCCAACGCTTACGCAGGCGAGGGCAATATCGGTCATATTATGATGCATATTGAGTTTGATAGGGAGAAATTGTTTGAAATATGAAAATGAGGGAAAATGTATGAATATAGATATTGAAACCAGTTTTGTTAAGAATTATATAAAAAAGGAATATCAGGATAGATTGCTTTTTGAGTTAAGTTCAAAAAAGAATAGACAGCGGGCAATTTCAAGGTTTTCTCATGATTCCGATATTATTTTGATTAATAGCTTTGTAAAAACAAATATTGAGAAGCTTAAGCAGCAAAACAACGAACACAAAAAAATATATATTATTTCAGAAGACGAATGTGACGGTACAATTATGGAACTTTCTCAAGCGTTTGATTTCCTTGAAAAAACATATATGGCGGCAATATTGATTAGTGACAAATTTGCGATTGTAAAAGAAGAAATTGAAGGAAAAGAACCAACTGTTTTGATTTGCGATAAAAGGTGATTTAGAAAGATTTATGAACGAAGATCTGTCAAAACAGAAAAATCCACTTGTAAGATGGTAATTATTCTATACCCGGTGCGTATTTCATAACAATATGTATAAATCACAAAAAGCATTTGCTTTCCGCCCTGCGTTGATGGATACTATTCGCAAAAACCTCTAAAATGGCAATTTGACGAGCTTTATTGTGATGAATGATTTGGAGATATTATGTTAGGAAAAATTGTAAGAGTCACAGTTGACAGACCGCTTGGGAGCTGTCATCCAAATTACAAGGACATTGTTTACAAGGTCAATTACGGTTATATTGAAGGCATCATTGCTCCCGATGGGGAGGAGCAGGATGCGTATATTCTGGGAGTTGATGCGCCGGTAAGAAAATACACGGGTAAAATTATTGCAATTGTGCATCGTCTTAATGACGTAGAAGACAAGTGGATAGTAGCTCCCGAGGGTGTACATTTCACAAAAGAAGAAATAATCGATCAAATAAAATTTCAAGAACAATTTTTCAAATATGAGATAATAATGTAAAAAATCCCGACGGAAGTTCCGTCGGGATTTTATGTATTTACATTAATTATTTGCTCTTAATGTATTCATCCATTGCCTTAGCCGCGGTTTTACCTGCGCCCATTGCAAGAATTACTGTTGCAGCACCTGTTACTGCGTCGCCGCCTGCGTAAACGCCCTCACGGGATGTAAGACCGTTTTCATCTGCGATGAAGCAACCGTGCTTATTTGTTTCAAGACCCTTAGTTGTGTTTCTGATAAGGGGGTTGGGGCTTGTACCGATGGACATAATTACGCAGTCAACGTCAAGAACGAACTCGCTGTCGGGCTTAACGATGGGACGGCGTCTGCCGGATGCGTCGGGCTCACCAAGCTCCATCTCTACGCACTTCATACCTGTAACGAACTTGTGCTCGTCACCGATGATGGAAACGGGAGATGTGAGTGTCTTGAAGATGATGCCTTCCTCTTCAGCGTGTTCAACCTCTTCCTTACGAGCAGGAAGCTCAGCCATACCGCGGCGGTAAACGATATATACGTTTTCTGCGCCGAGACGCTTAGCGGAACGAGCTGCGTCCATAGCAACGTTACCACCACCAACGATTGCAACGTTCTTGGAGTGCTTGATAGGTGTATCGGAGTCGGGTCTGTAAGCCTTCATAAGGTTTACACGTGTAAGGAATTCGTTAGCGGAGTAAACGCCCTTAAGGTTTTCGCCGGGGATGTTCATAAAGTTGGGAAGACCTGCACCGGAACCGATGAAGATAGCCTCAAAGCCCATAGCGAAGAGCTCGTCAACTTCAATTGTTCTACCAACAACTACGTTTGTTTCAACCTTAACACCGAGAGCCTTAAGGTTTTCGATCTCGTTCTGAACGATCTTTTTGGGAAGACGGAATTCGGGGATACCGTAAACGAGAACGCCGCCTGCAAGGTGAAGAGCCTCGAAGATAGTAACCTCATAACCCATTCTTGCAAGGTCGCCGGCACATGTAAGACCGGAAGGACCTGCACCGATGATAGCGCACTTATGACCGTTGGACTCGGGTCTAACAGGCTTTTCTGTTGCGTGAGCGTTGTGCCAGTCTGCAACGAATCTCTCAAGACGTCCGATAGCAACGGGCTCGCCCTTAATGCCTCTTACGCACTTGGATTCACACTGTGATTCCTGGGGGCAAACACGTCCGCAAACTGCGGGAAGAGCAGAGCTCTTGGAAATGATCTGGTATGCGCCTTCAAAATCTCTCTCCTTGATCTTGGAGATGAAAGCGGGAATATCGATAGCAACGGGGCATCCGCCTACACAGGGCTTATTCTTACAGTTGAGACATCTTTCAGCCTCGTTTACTGCCTGTTCCTCTGTATAGCCGAGAGCAACCTCAAGGAAGTTACCGTTACGGACCATTGGGTCCTGAACGGGCATTTCGTTCTTTTTAAGACTCATATTAGGCATATTATTTTACCTCCTTCTTGAAGAGATTGCAGGTCTCCTCGTGCTTATGTCTTTCAAAATCTCTGTACATAGAGGAACGCTCGATAGCTTCGTCGAAGTCAACAAGGTGACCGTCGAAGTCGGGACCGTCAACGCAAGCGAACTTTGTTTCGCCGCCAACAGTAAGACGGCAGCCGCCGCACATTCCTGTACCGTCGATCATGATGGGGTTCATAGAAACTACTGTGGGAATGTTGTGCTCCTTTGTGAGCTTGCAAACGAATTTCATCATAATAAGGGGACCGATCGTGATAACCTCGTCATAAACGTTGCCTTCCTCAATAAGCTGAGCAAGTGCGTTTGTGACAAGACCCTTTTCACCGTATGAGCCGTCGTCCGTCATCATCTTGAGAACGTCGGAAACTGCTGCGAATTCGTCTTCAAGAATTACAAGATCCTTGTTTCTGAAGCCTACGATGGAGTGAACCTCAGCACCGAGTGCGTGAAGCTTCTTTGCAATTGGGTAAGCAATAGCGCAACCAACGCCGCCGCCCACAACTGCTACCTTCTTGAGACCTTCTGTGTGAGAGGGAACTCCGAGAGGACCTACGAAATCGTGGATGTATTCGCCTTCGTTGAGCTGATTGAGCTTTTCTGTTGTAGCACCTACGATCTGGAAGATGATGGTGATGGTGCCTGCCTCACGGTCATAATCAGCGACAGTGAGAGGGATTCTCTCTCCTGCTTCATCAACGCGAAGGATGATGAACTGACCGGGCTCTGCCTTCTTGGCAATGAGGGGTGCCTCAACGTCCATAAGAGTTACCGTAGGATTGAGGACTTTCTTTCTGAGAATTTTGTACATAATTTTTTACCTCTTTTTTATTAAAAAATTGAGTTTTTGACTAAACTTTGAAATTCGGAACGCGTTTCTCAAGCATTCCTGCGACGAGGCCGACGATGATTCCTGCAGCGGTACCGCTGATAATTAAAACGGGGAGATAGTAAACTATCTGTGCCGTGTCGGTCATCAGCCAAGCAACGAGGATCTGGCCAATATTGTGAAAAACTCCGCCCACAACGCTCACACTTGCGTGTGAGAAGCCTGTAAAGCTCTTCATAAGCACCATAACTGTGATACTGAGCACGGCGCCTGCAAGGCTGAACATCATACTTTGAACGTTTCCGAAAAGCAAGCTTACGAGTACCACTCGAAGGACGCTTACCGCCGCGGCTTCCTTCCAGCCAATTCGATAAAGAATAAACATTATCGCGATATTGGGAAGCCCCATTTTTATACCGGGAAAAGCTGAGGTGATGGGTGGAAAAAGTGTTTCAACAAATGAAAGGATCATTGCAAGGGCGCAAAAAAGTCCCAAAAACGTCATTTTTGAAGTTTTCATTTTTTCCTCCTTGTTTTCGCTCCAAACTTAATTATATCATAATTAACTTACTAAGTCAACATCATTTTCTTGCGCACCGTATACGGTGACGGTGAGTTTATTGGGAAGACAGGTAATTACTTGTCCTGTTTTACTGATTTTTCCTTGCTGTACGCAAAGATGATCGGGGCAGTTTGCTTCGGAAAGGTAGGCATATCCGCCCTTTATGACAAGAATGTTCGTTCCGCCGTTAAGTGGATACGTTCCGTCAACGTAAAGGGGATATTCAGCGATCTCCTTGCCGTCAATCTTGACTACTACGCCCGCGCCCTCCTTTTGCGTAAGATTAACGCAAACAAGGAGAACGAGGGATATGGCAATTATTGCGCCGATCAGAATAAAATCCTTTTTCTTCATTTTAGAAGCAGAGGAGAGCGAGCACGATCATACCTGCCGTAAGAAGGTGAATGGGGAGACCGTGGAATGCTTCGGGAACTGCATCCTCGTCGAGTCTGCGCTCAAGTGCGGAGAAGAGGACGAGCATAAGTGTAAAGCCTACGCCAACACCGAGTGCTGTGACGAGAGCCTCAACGAAGCCAAGCTCTGTGTTGTGGATGCAAAGACCGAGGAGCGCACCGTTGATAGCGAATTTTGTGAAATCAACGTGGCAGAATCTTTCGATCACCTGATGCTCAAGAAGGTCGAAGAGGGCTACCACCGCGAGAACTACTACGACGCATGCGAGCGTCTGAAGATAGGGGACCTCTGCAAGAACGTATGTGTTAAGGGGCCAAGTGACGAGTGTTGCAAGGATCATTACAACCGTTGTACCAAGACCGAGAACGAGGCTTCTTCTGTTGCTTCTCTCGTTTTCGAGGACTGCGCCCGTGCCGAGGAAGTGAAGCATAGGATAGTTGTTGGAGAAAATGCCTGCAAGTACGATACCAAGAATTATTTCGAGTGTCATATTAAGCTTCCTCCTTTTCGTCTTTGTGGATAAGGTGAAGTACCTTGCGAATTATTGCAAGAACTACCGCGAGAACGAGATAACCGCCGAATGCGCCTGCAAGAGCAGATACCTTATAGTCGTTCATAAAGTCGATCTGAATGCCCCAAATGCTTGCGTTTCCGAAGAATTCACGGATGAGCGCGCAGATGAGCATAATTACTGTGAGAAATCCGCCCGTGACAAGGGATACGGAGATGGATTCGAATTCGCCGTGCTTGCCTGCTACCTCCTCAGCGTCGCGGAATGCAACTGCTGAAACGGAGAGACACGCAAGGTGTACGCCGAGCATCTCTACTACCTCGGGGTACCACGCCTGCATAAGCATATCGATGAGTGTGACAAAGCCCGTGATGATGAGCACGTATGTGGGGAGCTTTGCAACGTTGGGAACTATCTTGCGTATAGCAGAAATAACGATGGACGAGAGAAGAAGTGTAAGGATCACTGCAACTCCCATACCGAGCGCCGCGCGAACGTCGGAGCTGGATGCCATTACGAAGCCTGCCGCAAGAACGAGAAGGGGAGAGGGTGTCTTTCTAAGCATATAGATCTTATTACTCATTACTGTTCTCCTCCTTTGATAGAATTAAATACTGTGAATACGTCAGCTGTTGCGTTTTTAACTGCTGTAGAGGAAAGTGTCGCACCGCTGATGAGAAGGTCGTCGGAAAGTGTGCCGTCGGTCTTACCTGTGTACTTATCAAGCCAGCTCTGGAATGCTGCATCCTTGTTGCTCATATATCCGTCAACACTGTAGTGATCGTAGATAAGAGTGGAAACGTCCTGCTTGAGGATCGCACCGTTTGCGTCAAGGAAGGTGTAAACTGTCATTGCGTTATCACCATATGTGAGTGGCTTTGTTTGGATAATGTAAACTGTTTCACCGTTTACTGTAAATCTTGCCGCAACAGCAACTGTGTTGAAGCTTGTTAAGTTGATGAGCTCTGCGCTGTTGACTGCTTCGTCTGAGAAGTCCTTGTTGAAATTCTTGATCTTATTCTTGAAGCCGCCGCCGATCTTGTAGTCGATACCGCTTGCAGCAACTGCTTCGCTTGCAAGGTCTGCGTGATCGCCTGTCACGTCGTTTTCGGCTGTATCGTAGATCTTTACGTAGCCTGCCGCGTTAACGATTGCGAGGTAGGAAGCGCCATTCTTAGCCATCATATATGCGGATCCTGTGCCGTTAACGGACTTCCAACCCTTAACGATATTGCCGCTTGCAGCGATATCCTCTGCCTTAACTATACCGTCGGGAGCGATACCCTTATGGAGCTTAACGAGAAGCTCGGAGATGATCTGATCGTCACTCTTAACGCCTGCCGCGATGAGGTCGTTTGAGATAAGAACACCCATGGCCTCTTCAACTGCGCCCTTGAATGCGCTTGAAGAATAGGTTGAGCCGGATACAAGTCCGATATCTGCAAGAGCAGAATCCTTGCCGATGTAAGAATCAAGGTAAGCAGGGTCCTTAGCTCTGAAGTCGTAGTCAGCAGAATCGTTGTAGGAGTTGATCTGAATGCCGCAGATCTTGCCGTCGGCTGCAATACCGATGGTGATCTCCATAGGAGCCTTCGAATACTGTGAAGTTGCCTGGCAACGAATAACGTAGCCAAGACCGGTTGCTTCCTTGTAAACCTTTGTGACACTTGCAGGAACGCCTGTGAGTGTGGAAGCGGAAGCGTTTGCGGAGTCATATATAAGAGCTTCTCCGTCAAACTTTGCACCCTCGGGCATAACCTCGAGCAGGGGAGCAAGCTCTGCGCCAGCGTTGTTTGCGTCGATGAGGGGCTTTGTGTAGAAGTTGAGTCCGAAAGCCGCAAGTCCGAACACAACAAGAATGATTACTATAATAGCCGTTGATTTGAGAAATACTGAAAGCTTCATTATTTGATACCTCCCAAAGTCTTTTTAGCTGTAAATCTTTCGATAAAGGGAACGAGAAGGTTCATAACGAGAATGGAGATGGAAACACCTTCGGGATATGAACCGAACTGTCTGATGTAGAACGTGATAAGACCGCATCCTACGCAGAATACAACTCTGCCGAGGTTGGTGACGGGAGTTGTTACGTAATCGGTAGCCATAAAGATAGCACCGAGAAGGAGACCGCCCGCAAGAACGTGGGAGAGAGCGAGTGTTACGTTGCCTGTGAATACGAGGTAGCAAAGGAACGTTGTTCCGACGAATGCTGCGGGAACGTACCATTTGATGACCTTGCGAGCAACGAGGTAGATAAATCCGAGGAGAAGCGCGATAGCGCAGGTCTCACCGATCGCACCGCCGTGAGTTCCGAGAAGGAGCTGAAGAAGAGTTGCGCTCTCCTCGCCCTTATTGAGTCCGTCAAGGGGAGTAGCACCGCTGACGAGAACGTTTTCACCCTGGATAGTGGGGTTAGCACCGCCGCCAACTGCACCAAAGGTGAGGAGCATAAGTACGCGAGCCGCGATAGCGGGGTTAACTATGTTCTTACCGATACCGCCGAAGAAGCCTTTAACGACTACGATGGCGAACACGGAACCGATAACGCACTGCCAAAGCGGAACCTTTGTGCTGAGGTTGAGTGCGAGAAGAAGACCGGTTACAACTGCGGAGCAGTCGTGTATGGTGGACTTTTTGCCGCAGGCGAGGTTGAAGAGAAGTTCTGCTATAACCGCGCTTGCAACGCAAGTGAGAATGATCCAAAGAGCCTGAATACCGAAGATCACAACTGCCGCAACGGATGCGGGGAGCATTGCGATGACAACGTCAAGCATTATTTTCTGTGTTGTATCTCCCGAGTGAATGTGGGGAGCATTAGATACGTGGAGTGTTTTCATTATGCTTTACCTCCTTCTTTCTTAGAAGCAGCATACTTCTTGAGCCACCACTTTGCATCCTGGTTCCAAGCGAGGAGAGGACGGTTTGCGGGGCAAACGTAAGAGCAGCATCCGCAGTCAACGCACTGACGAACGCCTGTATCGATGAGTCTTGCCTCGCGGCTGTCCTCATTCTTGATACGAAGTGCCTTTTCGACGGAAACTACGTCGATGTTTACGGGGCACTTGTCGATGCATCTGCCGCAGTGGATGCACGCGGAGAAGTCGGGAAGTGTAGCTTCCTTCTCGCCAAAGATAAGGACTGCGTTAGCAACCTTAACGATGGGGCTTTCGGTGGAGTAAACAGCCGTGCCGTTCATAGGACCGCCGACAACTACCTTGCCGATCTCACCCTTGATCTTGACCTGCTCCATAAGGTAGCTGATCCTTGTTCCGATGGGAGCGATAACGATCTTGGGCTCTGTGACAGCGGGACCGTCAACAGTAACTATTCTTTCAACAAGGGGCATACCTGTGTTGAGATATTCAGCCATCTTTGCAAGAGAGGATACGTTGATGATGAGTGCGCCAAAGGAGGGGAAACGCTTGCCTGCTACTGCAACTCTGCCGGTAGCATTGTAAAGCATAACCTGCTTTGCGCCCTGGGGGTATATTGCGTCAAGCTCGTGGATCACTACGTAATCCTTGCCCTCAAAGGTCTTCTTGAGGACCTCGATAGCATCGGGCTTATTCTTTTCGATGCAGATCTTGAAGGTCGCATTTCCAAGATAATCGTTCATATACTTGCGAAGGTATTCGATACCGTCTGCGATGAGCTCGGGGTAGAGCGTCATCATCTTATGGTCACTTGTGATGTAGGGCTCGCACTCTGCGGCATTAACGAGAACTGTATCTACCTTATAGTCGGGGTTTGTTGCCTCGTTGAATTTTGCCCAAGTGGGGAACGCCGCACCGCCGAGACCTACGACACCGCTTTCTCTTACTGCTGCGAGGAACTCGTCGCAGTTGTTGATAACGGGTGCTTTGAGATCGGGATGCTTTTCCATCTTACCATCGCTCTCGATGCGGATAGCAACGACTTCACCGCCGTCACCGTGCTTAATGGGAGCGATCTCAACTACTGTACCTGAAACGGTTGCGTGAACGGGGGAGGAAAATCTGCCCTCTTCACGAGCGATGAGCTGACCTACGCGAACGTAGTCACCAACGCTTACGATTGGCTCTGCATCGTGTCCGGAATGCATATTCATGGGGAGCACAACCTCTGTAGGAACGGCAATTCTTACAGGATCGAGCTTGTCCGTGTGCTTATTGTGGGGCACGTGCAAGGATGAGATGTTTTTCATTCTCTGTACTCCTTATCTTTTTATGTTAATATTTTATATATAAAAGTTATACAAACTTTATTGTCAGGTTTATTCGGTCAAAAGAGCCTTAAAGCCCTCTGTCATCTCCGTCGTTCCGTCGGGACGTACCCAAAGGACCTCGACTTCGCCGACTTTCTCAACAAGTGCAAGACCTTCTTCATAGCTCATACAGAAGAGAGCAGTTGAAAGGCAGTCTGCAAGACCGGAATTCTTTGTGAGTATCGTTATTGATGAGAAATGGTCTGCGGGCATAAGCGTATCCTTATCGATGATGTGATGATATTTTTCACCGTCAACGGTAAAATATCTTTCGTAGTTACCGCTGGTCACGCAGGATGTGTCGGAAATGATTATCTTTTTAACGTAATTGTAATCGGGGTTTTTCGGATCCTTGATACCTGTTTTCCAGCCCGATCCGTCGGGTTTTGTACCAAGGATACGAATATTACCGCCTATGTTGAGGACGTAAGAGGATGTACCCTTTGCCTCAAGATGTCTTGCAGCCATCTCGGTCGCGAAGCCCTTGCCGAGCGCGCCGACGTCGATGCGTGCATTTTTGTCGGTTATTCTCACAGTGTTGTTTTCCTCGTTGATTTCGAGGAGGTCAAATGATACGTGCTTGCTTGCCTCTGCAAGTGCTTCTTGAGAGGGAATATAATTTCCTGCCTCTCTTGCATCGTGCCAAAGGCTAAGCACTGCACCCATCATTATGTTCATCTCACCGCCAGTGAGAGTATAGAGCTCTCTTGCGTAGAGCAAAAATACGATAAGCTTTGGGGAGACCTTAATAGGTTCGCCGCCTGCGTTTTTGTTGAGCGTACAAAGATTGTTCATACCACTGTATTCGTGATAGATGTCAAAAAGCTGATGATATTCTGCGAGTATATCCCAAACCTCCTCGCAGTTCTCATCAAAGATCTCACTTGTGTCACCGGCATACGTGTAGATGTATGAAACGGTGTCAAAAAGTGTGAAATTTACGACTCCCGTGCCGGGTTTTAAGGCGTTAGGGTCGCTTGGAGTGTTGGGGCTTTGCGTCGCTTCGGGGTCGCAAGCCGCAAATACGACCAGCAACCCCAAAAGTGCACAAACGCAGAATATCACTCTGATATGATTTTTCAAAGTGATATCCTCCTTAATTATTTAGGTTAAAATTATCTTGCGTTATTTGCAGCGCCTGCAACTACTGCCATAAGACCTGTGATCTGGATTGTGCAACCTGCAGAAATAAGATCGGAGTCTGTGGACATATAGTGGTCATTCTTGAGCTCTGTGGACATGTTAGCAACGTCTTCAGCCGTCATACCCTTGTTAACAACGTGTGCAGAGAATGCAGCGGACTGAACGTACCATTCAAGAACTCTGCCGTCGCCATCGTTATCGGGGCTCCAGGGCTTGCCACCCATAGCGTAGTTTTCCTTAAGCTCTCTCTTTGTCATAAGACCAAGGTCGTTGTCGTCAGCGTCAACCTTACCAACGTTAGCGCTTACAACTTCACCGTCCCAGTTGATGGAAACGTAGGGCTGGTATGCGTCGTTAAGAGTTGCTACGATAACACCGTCAACTACTGCAGTTGCAGCGTAGTCTACGTTAAGAGCGAGCTTAAGAGCTACTTCATCTTCGCTTACAAATGCAGAACCGTTGTCAGATGTGATAGCCTTAACACCGAGAGTGATCTCTTCCTTAACTGCTGTGAACTCTACTGCAAATTCATCTCTGCAGGCCTTAGCAACTGCTGCCTTGAACTCGTCGATCTGAATCGTGCAGCCTGCTGCAAGGAGGTCAGCCTCTGTTGTGATGTAGTGACCGTTAACGGGTGTGTCGGAGATACCGAAAGCTTCAACCTCTTCAACTGTTTTGCCTACTACGTAGTTTTCGAAAGCCTTAGCCTGTTCGTACCACTCAAGAACTCTTCCATCACCGTCGTTATCCATACCCCAGTTAAGAGCAGCAGCCATACCGTAACCGTCGCCGCGCTCCATCTTGGACATGAAAACGCCATTATCGGAAGCTACGCCGTTTTCGTCATATTTTGTAAATGCGAATGTTTCACCGTCAATGTCAAATGTGTAAGCGTTCTGTGTAACATCAAGTCTGCAAAGAACGATCTTGCCCTCTGCGTCAAGAACTACTGTAGCAACTGTAGCTGTGATTTCCTTGCCATCGGTGTGTGTGCCGAAGTGAACACCCATACCGAGTGTGAAGTCTTCACCTGTGGGCTGGTTATCGCCACCGTTGTTGCCTGTTGTAGTTGTAGTTGTGGTTGTTGTAGTTGTTGTAGGCTTTGTGGTAGTGGTTGTTGTGGGTGTTTCGTTGTTGCCACCGAGAAGAACAACGCCAAGTACTGCAGCGAGTACGACTACTACTGCTACTACAACAATGATAAGAGTCTTCTTGTTCATTTTGTTTCTTTCCTTTCGTTTGAGAAAAATTAAATTTTTCTGTTTTGAATTGTGCAAGGTGCTACTGTTATTATTCTTGCCGAAGTACGCTCAATTAACCGGCAAAAACAAATATCGGACACCCGCCCAAAATACAGCAGCTTATTATATCATAAGTAGGAAAGTAAAGTCAAGAGTTTTTGTTATTTTTTTAACAACCAAGTGCCATTTTTATGAACTTTTTATTATTTGTTGAAAAAAGCAGATTTTTTGTGTTTTAATTTGTTGAAATTGCACAAAGCGCGGGTAGAAAAATGAATATATTCAAATTTTAAGCCTTAAAAATGCGTAAAAAATTAGCACCCCAACGCAAAAAATGCCGTTTTTGAGGTGCTTTTTTGAAAAAAATTACATATTAATATATACTTGCCATTATTTTTCCTCGGAAAGTCGCTTTGCTATTCTCGTTGCGACTATATCCAAGGCTGTGGCATTCTTTCCGCCGTTTATGATGATGTCTGCGTATTTTTTGGTAGGCTCGACGTAGATGCGGTGCATTGGCTTGACTGTGGTGAGGTACTGAGCGATAACACCGTCGATATCTCTTCCGCGCTCTCGTACGTCGCGGCGAAGTCGGCGCAAAATCCTCTCGTCGGCATCGGCATCCGTGAATATCTTTATATCGAACATTTCTCGAAGCCTTTCATCGTGGAAGGTGAGAATTCCGTCAACTATGATGACGGGGGAGGGCTCAAGGCGAGTGAGCTCTGCCTTTCTTGTGTGTATTTTGAAGTCATAATTTGGGATATCTATAGTCTCACCGTCGTGGAGTGCGCGAAGATGCTTAACGAGAAGATCGGTATCGAGTGCGTCCGGGCAGTCGTAGTTGGTCTTTATTCTCTCCTCAAAGGAAAGATGATCCTGGGGCTTGTAATAATTGTCGTAGGAGATAACTGTGATGTCCTTGGGGAAGAGCGCGAGCAATCTTTGAGCAAAGGTGGATTTGCCGCTTCCTGTTCCGCCGGCTATTCCGATGAGCATTGGTGATTTCATAAATATCCGTTCCTTTTTATTTTTTGGAATACTTCCAAAAATAAATTATACCATTTTGATACGGATTTGTCAATCTTTTTGTCGTTTATAGCAGATATTTGAATTCAGATTAGCAATAGTGACATTTTCAGAGTGATTGCATTGTGCAATTTTCACAAGGTTCATTTATTAATTTGGTAAATTTTATAAAAAGTTTATAAAAACCCCTTGAAAAATTATATTTATGATGGTAGAATTATTACAATGATTATATGCCCTATGAGGGTAAATCTATAATAATCAGGAAAGGAAAAAATATGAAAAGGTTTTTAGCGCTTTTTGTCATTTGCTGCATGCTTATGACTACACTTGCTTCGTGCGATCTTATTGATCAGATCTTCGGTAAAGAATGCACTGAGCACGTTGACGCAGATTTTGACTATATTTGCGACAACTGCGGAGCAGAGCTCCAAGAGCCCGAGCCTCCCGTATGCGAAGAGCATAAGGATGAGGATGGCGACGAAAAATGCGACGTATGCGGAGCAGACGTTCCGAAGCCTGAGCCTCCCGTATGCGAAGAGCATAAGGATGAGGACGGCGACGAAAAATGTGACGTGTGCGGAGCAGACGTTCCGAAGCCCGAGCCTCCCGTATGCGAAGAGCATAAGGATGAGGACGGCGACGAAAAATGTGACGTGTGCGGAGCAGACGTTCCGAAGCCCGAGCCTCCCGTATGCGAAGAGCATAAGGATGAGGACGGCGACTATAAATGCGATGTATGTGAATACATAATGTTTGAGGACGTGAAATATGAGCTCAACATCAGCGACCTTGCAGCCGGTGTTCGTTCTGAGGATGATATCAACGGTAAGTTCACCATCGTTTCCAGTACAGAGATAAGAAACAGAACAAAGACTTTTGAGGGAATTGAGTATAACAAGTCCGTTAAGATCGGCGGCAGCACCCACAAGATCCTGGTTGATGTTCCCGGTCCCGGTACTCTTAAGTTTATCGTTCAAAACGGTTCAAGCGGTGCCGACATGCAGTTCATTAAGGTTACTGCTCCCGACGGAACAGTTCAAGATATTGAATTCCCGGGTAATTCACAGTCCAGCCCCCTTGTTATGATAGAGGTTGAGGTGACTGAAGGTGTTTGGACAATATCACGCGGTAAAAACGGCGGCACACAGGATATCTTCTATCTTAGTCTCGCTTGCACGGTGGCAGTAGCTCCCGAATCCGGATTTGAGCTTGTTGCTACAGGAAAAACAGACTTCCTTGTAGGTGATGAGCTTACAACCGGAGGCGTGAGACTTAACGCTGTTTTTGAAAACGGCAAGACGGAAATGCTCGATCACTCTATGGTGACCTTTGACACAAGCAAGGTCGATATGACAAAGTCGGGCGTTTATGACATAACGATCTCTTATAAAGATTATGCGCCCATTACATATCAGGTAAAGGTATTCGCACCCGAAAGCATCACTCTTGGCTTTGATGCTGTTGAAAAGCTTGCTCAGAACAGTGGCGCAGGCAACGGTGTTTACTTTAACCACAGCTTCAGAGAGCTTTACTTCCTTGGCGAAGAGCTTGATACAAAGGGACTTTCCGTTATCGTAGTAGCTAAGTGCGGTGACAAGACACTTGAATTCAAGGTTAGCGATTATGAGATCACAGGCTTTGATTCTTCCGAATGGGGCGAAAAGGTACTTACAATTTCTGCTAACGGCGTTTCCGCAACAGCAATTGTTTACGTAACAGATTCTCAGCCCACACCCATTGAAGATGATATTATTCAAGTACTCGTTGATCCCAACTATTTAGGACCTCGCGGCGGTGTAAGCGGTGCTTACTATTTGTGCAGCACAATTCAGCAGGCACTTGATTTCCTTGCAAAAGCAGATGCTGCTACTCCCAAGGAATTGTACATTGCTCCCGGATATTATAACGAAAAGCTTGAAATTACAATCCCCAATCTCAAGATCATCGGCTGTGGCGAAACTTCCGAAGATGTTGTGATCGAATGGGATTCTCTCTACGGTCTTGTTGATGCAGGTGGATTTACTCATACTACCGATTCCACACAGACGGTTGCAGTCAGAGAACAGGCAGTTAACTGCGTGATCGAAGGCGTGACGATTTCTAACTACTGGAATTCTCAGGAGAGAATGGATGAGGCGGGTCTTGCTATCGAACGCGGTCTTGCACTTCTCGTTCAGGCTGACAGATTTATTATGACGGATAGCCGACTTCTCGGTATCCAGGATACTCTCGAGCTCTTCACGGGCCGTCAGTATTTTGAAAACGTATTTATTTCCGGTTATACCGATTTCATTTTCGGTACTAACAATACAACTTACTTCAAGAATTGTACTATCCACGTAATCGATACGGTTAAGGATGACCAGGGAACAGCAGGTTATCTCACAGCATTCAAGGGCTCTAACAAGGGTGCGGATGATGCAATCGTATACGGTGCTATCTTTGACGGCTGTAAGTTTACAGCGGACGAGGGCGTTGGCGGTACGGCTGAAAAGCCCGCAAAGACTGCTATTGGACGTCCTTGGGGTGCATACGCTGCAGTAGCTATTATTAATTCTGAAATTGGCGGACATATTTCTACAGCAGGCTACAGCACAAGCAAGAATGAGCGTTACGTTTCTATGAATGCTAAGCCCACTGATGCTACGGTTCAGTTTGTTGAATATAACAACACAGGCGCGGGAGCTATTTCAGAGGCAGTTGCAGGTATGAAGATGCTCACTGCTGAAGAAGCGGCTAAATATGCTGATTTCGCAGTTATCTACGGCACGACTAACGGCAAGGTTTCTTACCTTGATCCTTGGGATCCTATGGCAGATGAGGTTCCCGAAGATGACAGAACGTACTACTACTTTAACGGTCAGACAGGAACAAGCGGAACGTATTATACATACGATCAGAACCTCAACGGTACTACCGGCACCTTTGGTGACATTGCGATCGACGCAACTGTAGGTAAGGTTTCCGTAAGATCTTCCGATACACAGATGAATGCAGGCGCTAAGCTTGGGTTCTGGGTTGAAGCAGGAACGCTTGTAACAGTTATCTCCTATCCCGGATACGGCTTCTATACAATCAACGGTGTTGCTCACAATGCAAACGACATGTTCAGTATGTATTTTGCAGAGGGAACAGAGGTCGTTATTCAGATGACGGCAACCTCTTACCTCTACCAGATCATTATCAATCCCAATGAAGAAGCTCCCGAAGCTCCCGAGCTTGAAGAGATCAAGGTCTCCGGTGCAACTCTCAATTATACTGTAGGTAATGCTTTCACGACGGAGGGTATGACAGTTCAGGCTATCTATTCCGACAACTCCGTTCGCAGTATTACCGATTACGCGATCGACTCTTCTGCTGTTGATGCAAATGCAGAGGGCGAATATGAGGTCATTATCACCTATGGTGGCAAGAGTGCAACTCTTAAGGTCACTTACGAGAACCCCAATGCAGACCCCGCGTTCACAAAGGATACAGTACTTGATTTCACAACTCCCGAGGCTCTCGCAGAAGTACAGAGCAATCCCAGAGTTACCATCAACGGTAACGTAAGACATAACGGCGGTGAGATCCAGATCACAGGTATAATCTCCTTTAAGGTTAAAGCGGGAACGGTTGTAACGGTATTTCCTTACTCGAATTCCAGCTACGCATCCTTCAGGATTTATGCAGAGGGAATGGAAGAAGATACTGTTTATAACACTACGCAATCCGTTATGTTCTTTGAGGACTGCACCGTAATTTACGAGGGTCTTGACAACAACTATCTTTGCAGCATTTCAATTGAATGTCCCCTTGGTGAGGGCAAATACGTCTTCGGCGGTTCAAGTGAAGAAGGCGACGTAACGGGTATCCTTGAATCTATTCCCGGAATGTCCGTTAGCGGTACCTGCAAGACACATAGCGGCGGTGCACAGCTTGGCTCTAATTCTCAGATAATCTTTATCGCCGGAGCTCTTGCAACGGTTACTATTCAGGGCTTTGATACAAACTACGGTCAGCTTTCAGTTGTTGTTGACGGTGTACCCGTTGAGATGAATGAAAAGGCTCAGTATGTATTTACAACCTTGTATGCTGCAACAGTTATAATTGAGGCGATGAACGTTGGTACTGAAGAAGCTCCTGCTTGGAACAAGTCTTATATCACTTATATCAGCGTTGATTATCCCACGTACGTTGAAGAGAATACCACTATCACCTTCGGCTCTGAGGGCAACTACAAGGATTGCGCTATAGATCTCTCCGGCATTAAGATCGGTGACAACGGCGGCAATAACTCTCAGATTAAAGAGGGCTCATTCTCATTCGCAGTAAGAGAGGGTGCAAAGGTCACTGTTCACGGCTATTCCGGATACACCTCATACAATCTTGGTGACGGTGATATCGTTTATGAAAATATGACCGAGGAATACTTCACATATGAAGCGTGGAATGATTGTATAATCACAATTTCTCATACGAGTTCAAACGGTAATAACTACTTCTATTCTATCGAGGTTGAGTATCCTGTTGAGGTCAAGCCCGAAAGTGTTAGCCTTACGTTCGGATCTGCAGGCAGTTACCACGAAAGTGTTCCTGCGGCAATCGATCTTTCCAATATAACTATTGGTGACAATGGCGGCGATAACTCCCAGGTCAAAGAGGGATCGATCACGATCACCCTTTTGGCAGGTGCGAAGCTCACTGTCAAGGGTTATAGCGGATATACCGACTATACTTTGAGTGACGGAACGGCTGAATACGTAATCAATAAGGATTCTGCCGATCATACAGCTCACGTATATACTGCAGAAGCTGACGTGACTGTGACTATTACTCCCAATAGCGGAAACAACTATTTCTACGGAATTGATATTACTTACTAATATCTCTGAATAAAATCAGCCCCTCGGAGTACTCCGAGGGGCATTCTGTTTTGATAAATTGGGATTTATCGGGGAGAAGTTACAAAGGAAGGATGTGTTCTTTTTCGAGAAAAAGAACCAAAAAGCTTTTGATCAGCTTCGCGGCAAGATTTCGCGCAAATTGTGTTGTGACGTGTCACAACACATAACGATTTTCTCGCGTTTACAGGCGCTTCGAAAATCTGTAATTTGCTACTCTTATACATAGCCGAAAGCTAAATAAAAGGCT
>CALGCW010000287.1 GCA_937884385.1 uncultured Clostridia bacterium
AATTTTATATACAAGCTCTTCCATCATTGTGGGAAGGTCAGGATATTCTTCGCTAAAGTTTGCAAGGATAGCTTCCTTGATGGGGAACATTCTTGCATCACGAACTGTCTTGTCGTCAGTGTCGAGAGCAACCATAACGTCCTTCTCACAGAAAGCGAAAATCTTATCGAACATATCGTGATCAAGCTCGCAAGAGGGATATTCGAACTTTGTCTTGCCGATTTCGTCAACGATTGCGTTAATGAACTCAAGTACACCTTGATTTTCCTTGTGAGCGAGCATAATCGCGTCGAACATAAGATCGTCTTCAACTTCGTTTGCACCTGCCTCAATCATAACAACCTTCTTCATAGAAGATGCAACTGTAAGCTCAAGGTCGGAAACTGCTCTCTGTGCTTCTGTGGGGTTAACAACGAGCTTGCCGTCAACAAGGCCCATAAATACACCTGAAATGGGGCCATTCCAAGGAATATCTGAAATAGAAAGAGCGATTGATGCACCAATCATAGCTGTAATTTCGGGTGAACAATCGGGATCGTAGGACATTACTGTAAGTGTAAGAGCAACGTCGTTACGAAGATCCTTGGGGAAAAGGGGACGGATGGGACGGTCGATAACACGGCTTGTGAGAATTGCCTTCTCGGGGGGACGTCCCTCACGGCGAAGGTAGCCGCCGGGGATCTTACCTGCCGCATACATTCTCTCGTCAAAGTCAACGGAGAGGGGAAGGAAGTCGATACCGTCACGGGGCTTCTCTGATGCGGTTGCACAGCAGAGAACTGCAGTATCACCGTATCTTACGAGACAGGAGCCGTTTGCAAGACCTGCAAGCTTGCCTGTTTCAACAACGAGGGGTCTGCCTGCAAGTGTGTAATGAAATGTCTTAAAGTTTTTAAACACCATAGGTGAGCTGATTGAATTACTCATTTTAAATTCCTCCATAAAAATTTTATATTCTTAATTCTTACGGGGTTTAGCACTTAATTACAAGCTCAAAATAATTGAACGCATAATTAACTGCTAACCCGACCGTAAGATTTTGCGACTTAACTAAAAACAAACAAAGGGAGTGAGGAGTCGGCAAAAACCCACTCTCCCACTCCATATTTGTTCTTACTTTCTGATGCCAAGCTTTTTGATGATAGCGCGGTATCTTTCGATATCAACTCTCTGAAGATAGCCAAGAAGGTTTCTTCTGTGACCAACCATTTTAAGAAGACCGCGACGGCTGTGATGGTCGTTGTGGTTGTTCTTAAGATGCTCGTTAAGAGAGTTAATTCTGTGAGTGAGAATAGCGATCTGCACCTCGGGAGAACCTGTGTCGCCCTCGTGTGTAGCGTATTCAGCAATTATTGCCTGCTTTTCGTCCTTCAACATGATTTTTTCACCTTTCATAAATTATTTAACGAAAAGCACAGTAATCGGCGGGTGAAACACAGCTATTGCCATCTTATTTTCCCGAAAACCGAGCTTTACGTCATACGAAACACATTTTATCATATAAAAAGCATTTTGTAAAGAGCTTTTTCAAAATTTTTTCAAATATTTTTGTTTGTTTTCCATTAATTATATATTTTTCATTTGTTCTTTTTGACCAAAAATAATAAAAGTAGTAAAAAAGCGAGTTTTGACAGAATTCTGTCGCGAGCCCGTGCGCGTGGAGTGTTATAATATATTCGGGATGGAAAGTGGCTTGAAAGGAGAAAAAATGACTTGGGAAATTGCGGGGGGAATGTTTGGTATCATTTCTGCATTCATCGCTGTGATGAACGTTGTAGTCAAGGTGAATTCAACTCTCGCGAAGCTTGAAAATGCTGTAGTTCAACTTAAGGAATGTATGGAGCGTCAGTCTGACAAAAACGCTCATTTTTATACGGAATTATCAGAGCATGAAAAGAGAATATCGGTGCTTGAAGAGAGAAGGAGGGGCGAAAAATGAAAGCTGATTGGAAGAAAAAGCTGACGAGCAGAAAGTTTTGGGCGGCGCTTTGCGCCTTCGTGGGTGCTGTGTGTGTGCTCTTTGGGGTGGACGAGCTGACGGCGGAGAAGCTCATCGCGGTTTTAACATCGCTTGGAGTACTTGCAACGTACATACTTACGGAAGGATATCTTGACGGAAAAGCAATGGATAAGGACAATAAAAAGTAATGACGGAAAATGCATAAAACACGGGACAAAGAAGAGTCCCGTGTTTTTTTGTATGGTAAATCGAGGAGGAGTGAGAAAAGAGGGGTTTTCGCTTTTTTGAAAAACGACCCGCGAACCTCCAAAAAACTCGGCTGTTCTCGTTTCGGGGAACCCCTACCGCAAAAAACTTTTATAGCTTGGGGGTGAGTAAATGCAAAATGCAAAATTGGGATTTATCGGTGAGATAAAAAGTTACTTTTCTTAATATCCCTCTCAGTCAGCAGAGCTGACAGCTCTCCCCGAGGGCGAGCCTTTTTCTTAGTAAACGCGATACTGAAAGCCTCTCACTTTGGGAGAGGTGGATGCCGTAAGGCAGCCGGAGAGGGGTATTAAGTTATGTTTTGTTTGTTGAAATATAGCCGTTAGATATGGTTTTGGCGATGTGTGAGAGTAGCAAATTACAGATTTTCGACAAGGGAGAAAATCGTTTTGCGTTGTGACGTGTCACAACACAATTTGCGCGTAAATAATGGGCAAACTGCGTTTTTGCGTGCAAAATGGTGTCGTGAGACACCAAGCACGTTTGCTGGGCGCGCCACTCAAACTTCAGCTTTGTGTTGATTATACGCGCGGCGTCTTTTTGGTTCTTTTTCTAGAAAAAGAACATATTTTTTCTTTGGTACTTTTCAAAATATAAAAATATCACGAGATTTTTGTGGGATATTTATTTTTTAAATACGCCGATGATGCCGGTGAGAACGAGCATTCCGCCGAATACTTTTTTAAGAAGCTCGGGGGACACGGCACCTGCGAGTACAGTGCCGAGAAGAGAGCCGATTATTCCGAACGCACTCATCAAAAGAGACGTTCTCCACAGGATCTTTTTTTGCTTTAAGCTGAAAAGAGTGGACGCGGTGGCGCTGACGATAAAAAAAGAAAGATTTGCTCCCTGAGCGAGCATTTGCGGAACTGACTCAAAGAGAGTCAGATAGATTACGAGCAGTCCGCCGCCACCAAGTCCCATACCCGACAGCACCGCTATCAAAAAAGGAATAACGAACGTTTTCATATTTCTCCTTTATCTAAAGATCATTGATATTCCCGAAACTATGACGAGTAGGGAAAAAGCGAGCTTTAAAAGGCTTGAACGCACGCGCGAAAGCAGAAAAGCACCCAAAACACCGCCCAAAATTCCGGGCAAGATGAGGTGGAGAAACCCTTCGTCAAACGAAAAGTAGCCCTTTAGCATATAGAGAGCAAACGAAGAGACGGATATAGGAAGCATCGTTGCAACTGCGTTGGCAAAGACACCGCCGTTCTGCTTTTCGCTCTCGCTAAGCGTTTTTGAAAGAAAATATGTGACTATAATTCCACCGCCCGCGCCGAGCAAGCCGTTTATAAATCCTGAAAGCGCGCCTATTATGGCGTGCCATTTGTGTTTTTTGATAAATAACATAAAAATCTCCGTTTTTTAGAAAATAAAATGTTGAAATTCGGTATTTTGTGTGTTATAATAACTATGTATTGACTATTTACTAAATGTAGTATATAAATTTCAGCAAAGGAAGTGATCTTAATGGCAGAAAAGAACAAAAAGACCTCAAGGGACGTGAAAAAGGTCGAAAAGAACGATAAAAAATCGTCAAAGAATGTCGAAAAGAGGAAAAAGGACGAGAAGCAGGAGATAGTATTCGACTCTCCCTCCGAAAAGCTCGTGCATCAGATACTGCCCTTCGTGTTTATCGTAGCGGCAATATTGCTTGAGACCTGCTTTATCCTTGCATCGGTGACGGGGCAGGAGCACGTTGGTGTTGCAGGCGAGTTTTTGAAGAATGCTTTCCTCGGTCTGTTTGGATTTTGCGCCTTTGTTATCCCTCTGATGCTGATCAATCTTGCTATCAACTGGAGACGCTTCGTGGATTCAAAGGTAGTGGGATCAAAGGTAGTGTTTACAATATTATTCTTGATCGCTCTGTCGGGTACTATTCACGTATTTTTGAAGCCCTCAATAAATCCCGATACCAATGCTTTTATTCTTCCTCTTGAGCTGTTTGAGTATTCTTACAGCAACGTAGGAAGCGCAGGCGTTATCGGAGGCTTTATTTGCGAGTGCGTTTACGCGCTCTTTAAATCAGTAGGTACTACGATCATTATGATCGCCACCACGATCCTGTTCTTTATTTTCTCGCTTGGAATGACGCCAAGGGATATGGGAATCTATATCAAGAACCGCACGAAGCCTATGCGTGACAGACAGAAGGAGCGCCAGGCAGAGCTTGCAGAGGAGAGAAAAGAAAAGAGAAAGCTTGAAAAAGAGAGAAGAGAAGAGGAAAAGAGACTTCGCCTTGAAGAAAAGGCGCGTCTTGAAGCCGAGGAAGAGGAGCGCCGCGAGGCTGAGCGACTTGCCGAGGAGGAAAGAGTTGCCGAGGCGGAGCGTCGAGCAGTCGAGATCGAAGAGCGCGAAAAGGGTGGCAAGGACATCCACGGAGATATTAAGATCATCACTCCCGAAAAGAGCGATGATTCCTATGAAGAGCCTCAACTCAAAAAGCTTGACGTTGAAGAGCCCGACGATAGGATCACTATTAATTCCGTTTTCGACAATCCTCCGAAGGAGTATGACAAGAACGCTTATCCTGACGAGATGGCAGAGTCCGAGGAAAAGCCTGCTCCCAAGAAGAAGCCTGTAAAGGCGGATTCTGACGGACTTGCCGTAGAGCTTAAGGAAATGACAGAGATAGACACCGTTCCCGATGACGGTGAGGAGGGATCGGTAGTTCCCGAAAGCATTATTCGCGAATACGTTCGTCCTACTATGGACCTTCTTAAGGACTATAGAAATGACGAGAGCGAGGCAGCTATCCAGCAGGAGCTTATGACAAATGCAAGAGCGCTTATGGATACGCTCAAGAGCTTTGGCGTTCGCATCTCCGAAATAACATATTCAAGAGGTCCTACGATCACTCGTTATGAGCTCAAGCCAGACGTTGGTGTTCGTATCCGTGCTATTGCCAACCTCGTTGACGATATCGCGCTTTCACTTGCGACGACGGGTGTGCGTATCGAAGCACCCATTCCCAATAAGGCGGCGGTTGGTATCGAGGTTCCTAATAAGATCGCGGCGACCGTTGGCTTCCGTTCACTTATCGACACTCCCGAATTTACCGAAAAGAAGAGCGTGCTTACTGCGGCTCTCGGTAAGGACGTCGGCGGTAATACGATCTACTTTGATATCGGTAAGATGCCCCATATGCTTATTGCAGGTACTACCGGCTCGGGTAAATCCGTATGTATCAACTGTGTAATTATGAGCATCCTTTATAAGGCAAGTCCCCGTGACGTTAAGCTCATTCTTATAGACCCCAAGAAGGTCGAATTCCAGCCATACAGAAGTATTCCTCATCTTTATGCTCCCATCGTTACCGATCCCAAGAAGGCCGCAGGTACGCTTGCGACCGCGGTTGCAGAGATGGAGCGCCGCTTCGAGCTTATCGAGAGCGTCGGCGCAAAGAATATCTCCGGCTATAACGAGCTTACCAAGGATGATCCGTCAAAGGAATACCTCCCATATATCGTTATTATCATAGACGAGCTTGCAGACCTTATGATGACTGCGGCTGATGACGTTGAGACCGCTATCTGCCGTATCGCGCAGAAGGCAAGAGCTGCAGGTATCCACCTTATCGTTGGTACACAGCGTCCCTCCGTTGACGTTGTTACGGGTCTTATCAAGGCTAACATCCCCTCAAGAATTGCATTTACGGTTGCTTCTCAGGTCGACTCCAAGACAATTCTTGACACGGCGGGTGCTGAAAAGCTTATCGGCCGAGGCGATATGCTCTTTGCTCCCATTGGTTCAACGAAGCCGATGCGTGTTCAGGGTGCGTTCATCGATGACCGCGAGGTCGAAAGAATAGTTGATTTCATCAACGACAACAACGACGGCGTTAACTTCAACGACGACTTCCTTCGCAGACTTGAAGAAGAGACCGCGAAGATCGGAAACCCCAAGGGAAGAGCTGTTCCTGCGGGTGACGATGACGGTCCGGGCGAAGAGGGAGTTGATCCCAAATTCAACGCGGCGCTTGACGTTGCTATTGAGATGGGTAAGATATCCACCTCGCTCCTTCAGCGCAGACTTGAGATAGGCTACGGCCGCGCGGCGAAGATCATCGACCGTATGGAGCGTCTTGGCTACGTATCACCTCCCGACGGTAATAAGCCCCGTCAGATACTCGTCACAAAGGCGGATATTATGGAAAAACGCGTCAACGATAACCCCGACGGCGAAGAATAATAAAACACAAGGACTCCCGATAAGGGAGTCCTTTTTGATGCGCTTGTGTTCAAATTTGGATTTATCGGAGAGTTACTTTGCTTGGGAAGTGTTACTTTTTTCGAGAAAAAAGTAACCAAAAAAGCTTTTGTCGCT
>CALGCW010000288.1 GCA_937884385.1 uncultured Clostridia bacterium
CCTGATATATAGCCGTGATATCACCGAAGAAATTCTTGCGGTACATGAAGTGCTCGCCGTTTTCTTCATAGCCAACAACGCCGTCCTGAGCGTAGATGTAATTTCTCGTAGTATTGCCATCAATTTCAGTACGCAGCTTGCCTTGGCTATCGTAAATGTAAGTTGAGTTTGTGGTATTAGAAGCGATTTTTCTCGTCTTACCTACTCTGATACCCTTACCGTCGTACTGAATATCCACAGTCTTGGAACCGCTTACATATTTGGTCAGAAGTCGACCTCTGCTCCAAGTGAGAGTTTTACCCAAATAGTTTAGAGGATTACCTGCCGCATCATAAGTGATAGCACTTCCGTCAAAACTTGTAAGCTGATCCTTCCAAGTGTTTCCGTAAGTGTAGTTATATACCTTTGTCGCTGTATCAACCGTACCCGTAGTATAAGCATACTCCGTTTTAGACACAATATTTCCACCTACATTGTACACGAACAGGAAAGTTTTGTCAAGTGCCTTGTTGTTTTCTCTTACGAGTCTGCCGAGATTATCGTATACGTAGGTATTTTCACCGTAAGTAATGATATTTCCGTCCGCATTGTACGCAATACTTTCGGTCTTTTCAAGTGTGCTTACGTCGCCCACTACGTTGTAATAAGAAACACCACTTACGTAATTCGTTGTTCCTTCGGGCATAGGTATCGGTCCGCGTACGGTGTAGAAGAATTTACGAGCGTAACCGTTTCCGTCCTTAACGGTCTTTATCTCGGTTATTCTCTTGAGAGCATCCCTTGTATAATTTATGTGAGTGAAATTAGCACCAAGGCTCAATTTCTCCGAAGCAATGCGATTTGTCTTGTCGTTTTCATATACGACCTCTCTCTGGAGCGCACTTGTCGGACCGTAGAAAATACTTCTCTCGGGTCTGTTGAAATCATCCCTTATCAAAGTATTCTTAATAGTGCCCGTCTGCGTTTCCTTGAGATTGCCGTATTCATCATATACGTAATTCGTTCTCTTACCCGCCGCAGTATCAATAAACGCATAGAGCCTGCTGCTTGCACTTATCTTCAAAGAACCGTCCATCGGGTCAACAACACTGTCCGCAACTTCTTCGTCACTATAGATATACGCACATATCTCCGTCTCTGTGCCCGTCACGTCCGTAACCTTGATAATACGATTGTATTTATCGTAATACTGCTTTATCTTCGCGCCGTTGCCGTGTGTAGTCACGATTTGAGTTAAACCGTTTGGGTTATAGGTCGTCTCCTTTGACAAGATCTCGCTGCCTGCAATATCTACATTGCTTACGTTGTTTCTCTCGTCATATCCAAACGCGACCGTTGTGCCGTTGTGAGTCGCAGTATTGAGAAGATCATTAGTATACGTCATAGCGTTGCTATTGATATTGCCTGAAACTATTGTACTAAGTGCTGAAATCTTCTCTCTATCCGCCGTATAGCTGCGATAGATGTACTGCCCGCCCGGTGTCACCTCATAATTGAGCGTATCATCGGAATTGTAATTAAACGCGTGCGTATACTCCGTTGTAAGTCTCTTTTCCTTCACCGCAGAGAGATTACCGCCGGAATATTCCCTTGAAACAAGCGTATTCCATATTGGACTTGCGCTCGGATATGTCTTTTCCGTCAAAACCTCGCCAAAACTGGAAAAGGCGGGGGAAATCCCCGCCTTGAGTTTTTTATCAATTATGATGGTTATATCCCGAAGGATAGTCCAAAATATTAACTATACCAAAACCATTATCGTTTCTTACAGCAAGAAAGTATAGTTCGAGTTCCCTATTTCCCACTGTCATCACACAACAAAACCTGTATTCTACATCAAAACCAATTTGAGTTTCTGTTTTCTTATATTTGTTTATGGTGACACCATTTGAAAAATCAACCTCATACTCATTTTCAATGTACTCAAAAGTTCTTTCAAAGTCAAATGTACTCACTCTATCAGGGTGTAAATATTGTTTAGCGGTTTCATAATCATCATTCACCGCAGCCAAGAGTAGCTTCTCTGCCTGCTCCATAGCAAGATCCATATCATCCCAATATGGTCGCATAAACTCCTCGTACTTATCATACATTTTTTCGAAGATGGTGCACCCTGTAAGAGTGGATGAGATTAAGATAATTACAAGTACAATTAATATAACTCTTTTCATTTTAACCTGTATTCCTCCATAAAACCTATTTAAAATCATCACAACAGTTTTGAGCAAAAACCTTATTATTTTGTTGTGCAGTATTTGAGATTAATCGTGCTTATTGCCGAAATAGATCTTTTACCATTTGTGCCAAATCAATTGATGCATCCACGCCCCAATAACCAACTGGATCGTACTTTGCTACCAACTCACCATCTTGCCATCCCAATCCCAATCCGGCACCAGCTCCGGAAACTCCGATGTCAATATATCTGCCATCATATCCCAAGTTTACCACACCAACATCAACGAAGAATCCATACATATTCTCATCAATATCAAATCCCGCGAACACCGATACACTTAACAAATTAGCATAGAGAGAGTGCATCTTTTTAGCATCGAAATATAGCTTTGCTTGACATATTGATACCGGGCAGTTAATAAACGCAGATCCCTCTGTGATTAGTCGAGGTTCTATAGAAGGATCAGGAGTGATCCAATCCCAATCAAGATCCAGATTGAAATAATTGCCTTCCCCAATATTACTCGTATTCAATTCTATAGATTCCGATGATGATATGCGATAAATTACCAATACCAAGGCCCAAAGTATAATAGCCGCACCACACAATATATCCGTTATCTCATCTTGGGTCAACTCTTCATGTCCCGTTGGATCCACATATCTCAACGGATTATTCTTGCAATAAGCATACAAGTTCAATCCATTAATAGCATCCGGTTTAAGGTATTCAATTGTATCAGCATTAATGAATCTACCTGTCTTGGGATCATAGTATCTCGTGGTGAGATAGTACATTCCGAGGTCAGAATCGAAGTAATATCCACGGTATCTGAAGGGGTTTCGTGAGCCGTAGCCGTTTGTTTCGTAGGTTATTGTACAGTTGCCCCAAGCATCGTAAACGTATTCAGCAACCTTTTGCGTACTTTTGTAAATGGCAGTAATGTCACCAAAGAAGTTCTTGCGATACATAAAGTGCTCGCCGTTTTCTTCGTAACCAACAACGCCATCTTGACCGTAGATATAGTTCCTTGTGGTGTTGCCCTCAATTTCTGTACGAAGCTTTCCGCCGTTATCGTAGATATACGTGGAATTAGTAGTCACAGAGGTTCCGATCTTTCTCGTTTTCGCAACTCTGATACCCTTGCCGTCATACTGCATATCCACAGTCTTGGAACCGCTTACATATTTGGTCAGAAGTCGTCCTCTGCTCCAGGTAAGTGTCTTTCCAAGATAGCTTGTAGGATTGCCCGAAGCATCATAAGCGATTGCAGTACCATCAAAAGCAGTAAGCTGATCCTTCCAAGCATTGCCGTATGTATAAGTATAGGTCTTGATTGCCGTGCCAACCGTACCCGTAGTATAGGCATACTCCGTTTTGGATACAATATTTCCACCTACATTATACACGAACAGGAAAGTTTTGTCAAGATATGAGAACCCCTGCAGAATATTCTGCAGGGGATTAGTGTTTATTTATTATGCTCCACCGCGCCGTAACTATTCAGCAACTCAATCAATTCTTTAGAGTGTTGAGTACGAACAGCAAGGACTTTGCCGTTAGCACGCATTACAACAATGTTATATCCTTTTCGAATACTGCCTTTTACCCAATATTTATCAACATCGGATAAATTGATACATTTCTTTTTTAACAAAGTAATTTCTGTTACGGTTTCATTTGTAACTATCAATGCATATCTTATACAATCTAAAGAACAGAAGAATAAGAAAAAAAATAAAAATGTACAGTATATCATTATCGCGCGCAAAGCATCCGGATTAAACGGATTGGCATTGGTATTGTCTCTCACCAAAGGGTATACAACTCCGAGCAATAGCGGAATTAAAGAAGCGAGCATAGAAATAAGCGCTTCTCTTTTTTTTCTTTCGGTAAAAACAATATTATCCATTGTATCTTCTCCTTTTGAATAATTTGTAGGCATTAATTTATATTTACAAAGCACAACGTCAGTGCAGCAGCGGCAGTGGCTGCAACCGATGCGGACATTCCTGCATAAGCCGCAATGACGCATGCTCCTGCGCCTATAATGGTTCCCCATCCGATACTGAAAGAAATTTCATGCGTATCGTTTCCTAATATTAATCCGCCGGAAAATGATATACCATCATTAAGACCAATTTCTAATCCTGCAGTACACCAAGGTGTAGATTGAACATTAAAGCCCGCAGAGCTATTGTTAGAGAAGAAAGTGCTAAAACCGAACAATCCTCCAAAATTGATTCCGGTGCCTGAATTGGTTTGATCATTTCCACAATCGATAAAATTGTAAATGAAACCTGAATCTCCTTTTTGAGTAGTGACTGTATAAGATATATTACCAAAAAAACTACCTAACGAACCCGCTTCAAACAAACTATGGGTTATATGTGCCATCTCAACCGTGGGAATAGTTATGGTTGGAAGGCTCGGGATTTTGAAATCAAAATTTCCACTTCCGCTTGAGCCATTTGCAGGCTGTTTTTCTGCACTTCGGTCTTCTGTGAGGATAGCATATACTAATGCTGCACCGAATAAAACGGTGAATATTCCCATTAGCCATAAACAAGCTGCGGTTGTTGATAAGGGTTCATGTCCGGTCGGATCCACATTCATCACAGGATTGTTACCACAGTACGCATAAAGATTAAGACCGTTAACGGTGTCAGACTTAAGATATTCAATTGTATCAGCATTAATGAATCTACCTGTCTGGGGATCGTAATATCTCGTGGTGAGATAGTACATTCCGAGGTCGTTGTCGAAATAATATCCACGGTATCTGAAGGGGTTTCGTGCACCGTATCCATTGTAGTCAGACACGATCGTACAATTACCCCACGCGTCGTAAGAATACTCGACGATCTTTGTCGCACCCTGATAGATTGCAACGATATCACCAAAGAAATTCTTACGGTACATAAAGTGCACGCCGTTTTCTTCATATCCGACAACGCCATCTTGACCGTAGATGTAATTTCTCGTAGTATTGCCATCAATTTCAGTACGCAGCTTACCACTATTGTCATAAATATACGTGCAATTTGTGGTAGTAGAAACAACCTTTCTCGTCTTACCGATTCTAATGCCTTTCGCGTCATACTGCATATCCACAGTCTTGGAACCGCTTACATATTTAGTAAGCAAACGCCCTCTGCTCCAAGTCAACGTCTTTCCAAGATAACTTGTGGGATTACCTGCCGCATCATAAGTAATGGCTGTACCATCAAAAGCAGTAAGCTGATCCTTCCAAGTGTTTCCGTAAGTGTAGTTATAGGTCTTGATTGCCGTACCAACTGTGCCTGTAGTATAAGCATACTCGGTTTTAGACACAATATTTCCACCTACATTGTACACGAAAACCGTTGTCTTGTCAAGATTTTTGTTGTTCTCGCGAAGAAGTCTGCCAAGATTATCATACACGTAGGTATTATCTCCGTATGTAACGATATTTCCATCAGCGTTGTAGGCTATATTTTCAGACTTTTCAAGGGTGCTTACGTTATTAACCACGTTGTAATAGGAAACACTGCCTACGTAGTTTGTTGTACCCTCGGGCGAATTCGCGTTTCCTCTAACAAGATAAGCAAACTTGCGTTCATATCCGTTTCCGTCCTTTACCGTCTTTATCTCGGTTATTCTCTTGAGAGCATCTCTCGTATAATTTATGTGAGTGAAGTTCGCACCAAGACTCAGCTTCTCCGAAGCAATGCGGTTTGTCTTGTCGTTTTCATATACGACCTCTCTTTGAAGCGCACTTGTCGGACCGTAGAAAATACTTCTCTCGGGTCTGTTGAGATCGTCTCTTATCAAAGTGTTTTTGATGTCTCCCGTCTGTGTTTCTTTGAGATTACCGTATTCATCATATACGTAATTCGTTCTCTTACCCGCTGTGGTGTCGATGAAGGCATAGAGCTTGCTGCTTGCACTTATCTTCAAAGAACCGTCCATCGGGTCAACAACGCTGTCCGCAACTTCTTCGTCACTATAGATATACGCACATATCTCTGTTTCGGTTGATGTCACATCCGTCACACGAATAAGCCTGTTATACTTATCGTAATACGCCTTTATCTTCGCGCCGTTGGCGTATTCAGTCACAACCTGCGTTGTGCCGTATGAGTTGTAGGTGGTTGTTTTGGAAATGATATTAACGCCTGCAATATTTACATTGCTTACGTTGTTTCTCTCGTCATATCCGAACGCGACCGTTGTGCCGTTATGAGTCGCAGTATTGAGAAGATCATTAGTATACGTCATATCGTTGCTGTTAACACCGCCCGAAACTGTTGCCCTTATCTGTGAGAGCTTTTCTCTGTCAGCCGTATAGCTGCGATAGATGTACTGCCCGCCCGGTGTCACCTCATAATTGAGCGTATCATCGGAATTGTAATTAAACGCGTGCGTATACTCCGTAGTAAGTCTCTTTTCCTTCACCGCAGAGAGATTTCCGCCGGAATATTCCCTCGTGACGAGTGTGTTCAACGTGGGCTGTGAGCTTGGGTACACCTTTTCCGTCAAAACCTCGCCGTAATCGTTGTAGGTATATTCCGTCACGATTCCGTCCTCATCCGTCACCTCGATGGGCTTCATATAGCTATTATAGTCAACGGCAGAAGTGAAAAATTCATCCTCAAGAGTGGTATTTCCGTTCGCATCCTCAACCTCCTTCTGCATTTTGGTGATATTGACCGTCTTAATGAGACCACTATCCAATTCGGACGGCTCTACGGTTGAAAAGATGATCTTACCCATCTGTCTTGTGAGAGTACAGCACTTGATACTTGCAATGCTCTGTGTGACGCCGCCCTTAATGAGATATGCAGAGCTTACCCCTGCGAGCATACCTTCCCCGTCGTTGTACCATACGTTGAACGAGCTCGGGTTCTTCAAACGGCTTATCGTTGTGAGAATATAGTCCTTTGCCGTGTACTTAACCGTTTCCTGTACACTTCCGCTTACTTAATAAGAGAAAAGGGAGAGCATAAGCTCTCCCTCGGTGTTTATTTAGTTGTATGTAACTGTGCCGTCTCTAGTGATTGTACCGTCAGTACAATAGATTGTATATTCGTAACCATAGTCTTGCCAATAGCTATCCCATCCATCACGCTTATCAATAGTATGCCATCTCAATATTGTGTCGTTATAGTTAATGGTATTGAGATTGGGGCACTCTACCATAAATTGAGCATTGATTAATTTTACGTTGTTTGGAATGTCAATGCTTTGCAAATTATGGTTTAATGAAAAAGCCCATTTGTCAATATATTTGACGTTTGCCGGAATAGTGAAAGAGATTTCTGTCTTTCCTCCGGGATATTGCTTCAATATTTGTAATGTATTGTCATATAAAACACCATCTACCGAGACATAATACTTATTATCGACATCAACGTTAATGTTTTTCAAATAACAACAACACACAAAAGGTAAATTCAACGTTTCAACAGAAGCAGGGATATAAACCTCCGTTAAAGAATAGCAGTATCCAAATCCAAATCCATCTATTTTTTTAAGACCTTCGGGTAAATCTATTTCGGGCAGATATGTGCATTCCATAAATGCACCCATACCTATGTTGATTAATGTTGACGGAAATTCAACACTGAGAAGACTCCAACAATTTCTGAAAGCGAAATCTTTGATATCCGTTAGCCCTTCAGGAAACTTGATCTCTTTGAGATTGGTACATCCATAGAAGGTGCGTTCTTGAATTGCGGTCACGTTCTGAGGAATGTTAATACTTTCCAAAAGTAAGCAACCTTCAAAGGCACTTTTACCTATTTGTGTGATACTTTCAGGCAATGACACGGTTTTAAAATCACAGTTCATAAAGGCATTGTCTGCAATGGCAACAATACTGTATCCGTCTATTTCTTTCGGAATAATAAGGTCTTTGTCTATAGTCAATCCGATACCTGTTATCGTACAAGTTTTGCCATCATCGTTGACCGAATACTTTAATTCGCTTGAATCATCACACGCAACCAACAATAACAAAATGGATAAAACCATCAGGAAACTTGCGCAAATTTTTATCAAACGATTTATCTTTTTCATAATATTTACCTCTCCTGTGTAGTGCAATTATTTTTCAGTGGGCTTTTTCAATATGGGGTCGTATAACTATAATTACTGCCAACCTCGATCTAACCAGTCTTCGGTATCAAACATTTTAGCTGCGATGTTCGATATACCGGGTCCACCAAATACATTAGTAGCCACGTTTATCAATCCCTGATTAATGATTTCTACAATTCCATCCGGCACAGTGATCTCCACATCAGGGAACAAAGGGTTTTCTTTGGGAGGAATAAACTGGGGCTTTTCACCAATCGGTCTATCGTTATCGGGCAACGGAGGCTTTTCTGCTTCTTCTTTTTCTTTAGCTTCTTCGTATGCATTTCCGATATAGATTAATGCAGCCGCTACTACCGCGGCAGCAGCAATTAACAAAGCTGCTATGGCAACTTCACCTATAATGTATGCAGCAATAGAAAAAGTAACAGGTTCGTGCCCATAAGGGTCAACACTCATCACCGGATTATTTTTGCAATAAGCATACAAATTCAATCCATTGATAGCATCCGGCTTCAAATACTCAATCGAATCCGCATTGATGAATCTACCTGTATGGGGATCGTAATATCTCGTTGTGAGATAATACATATTGAGGTCAGAATCGAAGTAATAGCCTCTATAACGGAACGGATTGCGTGCTCCATAACCGTTGCTATCAGAAACGATGGTACAATTGCCCCACGCGTCGTAAGAATACTCGGCAATCTTAGTCGCACCCTGATAGATTGCAACGATGTCACCAAAGAAATTCTTGCGGTACATAAAGTGCTCGCCGTTTTCTTCATAACCAACGATACCGTCTGAACCGTAGATGTAATTGACAAATTACTGCAATACTCCCCCTGCGGAATTCTCCGCAGGGGGAGAACCAAGAATTGCTTTTCAATATCTAAATTTTGCTTCAAACATCGTATTTACAATTTCTTGGAGCTGAATACCTGCACCATTTCCGATAATTCTAATAAAATTACCATTATTGTCGTATGTGCACGCAAAGGCAAAATTAAAGCATATAATATCAAAAGTACCGTCTGTGTAGTTAATTTTTACACATTCTTTATTTGGGGAATCATAGGGGACATAATCTAAAGTATAAATTTGTGATAATTTATCTATGAACACATCGTTGTGTTCTTTAGGAAGAGTTTCAATTATTGTCATTTTAGAAAAATCAAATGGCAGTATGTTCCCACCAAACCACCCTAATCTTTCTTTTGCGAGATCATTTTCATAATAAATCAACTCAACGCTATCAACTACCGTTTTTATATATTCCGCATCTTGATACGGATAGTACTTTACAGGATCACAAGAGCAAAAACAGCCAAAGCACAAGAAAACTATCAATAAAACAGCAATTCTTTTCATAATAAACCTCCCATAAAACAAAACACTATTAATTCAACTCTTCGTCCAAAAAAGAGGTTATTGTATTTCTATAATCATTGTTTGTAGTTGCAATAATAAAACTTTTTTCGGTATAGTTAGACATTTTTCCAGACGCGTCATAATGAATTATTGTATATTCATCAAAAATGATCGTTTGATCAGGATAGTTTAATCTTATTCCATATGTAGCTTTGGGGATAGTAGGTCCATGAGTACACAATTGCTTTTTTTGGGTAATTTTTGATAATAAATTGTCTTTAACTGTCTCAATATTTAAAACTTTAATAATTGATACATTATCCATACCATCTGATGTATATCCGGTTACAATCTCGGCAGATAGCAAGTTGTTTGTAAGCTCTAAATAAGAAAGTTTTGTGTAATAACCACCACCATCGCAAGAAATAAAACTAATCATAGTTGAAATACACAATAGGATTAATATTGCTTTTTTACAATGTTTCATAAATCCCCCCAAAATTTACCAAGGTAAAAAGTTGTTTATATCCCCAATAGGATCATAATTATCTCTGCCCAAGGGCATTGTACGTATAAACACAATTCTCATAAAGCGAACCCGGCTGTGACATAGAACCGCGAGTAAATCCGCCGAGTTTGCCTCGTCTCCACGTATAGTTCTTACCGTCATAGTTACTTATACAACCCATTGAATATAGGTGATCGGCTTACCGTTATACGATGTCAACCTATAGGGGTTAGCGGTATTGTAACTGTATGATACCGTCGTACCCGTCGTGCTCTCCACTCCGTTAACGTGAGGATAAGTAGTCACACTCTCAATATTTCCAATTCCATTATACTCATATTCAATGGTTTTGTCAATACGTCACCCTCGCGCATTGCCAACAAAAGGGAGCGCCGAAGCGCTCCCCCTGTTTTAGAAATTGTCAATAGTTATTTATTTCTAGTTTCAAGAGAAAAACTATTAAATTCCTCAATGATTTTATTAATTCTTATCTCTTGCTTTTTAACCCTTCCTGCACTAAAAGATTTAAAAAGATAAAAATATGGTATTTCAACCATTTCACCATTTGTTAACAAAAAAGTGATCTTAAAAATTTTGCCGTTTCTATACACATATTCTAAACTGTCACATTGGTTGAATACGATGTAATCTTTGGGAGGTAAAAGATCATTGCTTCTTGGAGTGGGTATCTCGCAAAACTTTATTTCCGATATTTCATTCATACTAAAAGAAGATCTTTTGATTTTGTAGTGTCCAAAATAATAGACCCTTTTTGTTTTGTAATTGAAGGAAATGCCCATTCTGAAAAACATATAAGTACCTGCCAAGAACAACGAAAATGATATAATCAATATAACACATCCCCAAATAGGCAACTTGTTAATAAATAGAGATAAAATAACCAAACTGCATAACGAAATAACAAACGAAAAAACAGTTAGATAAAAACTATCGTCAAAATGAATTCTTCTAATCATAATTACCACCTTTCTATCCAGTCTTTTATGGAATCCAGCGCACCATATTCTTCCACCAACCAATCAATAATTGCTGACAAACCTATAGAAATCAAAGCGCCTCCTAAAACAGCGAATTGACCAACACCCGGAATTAATGCTATGAGGAATGTGGCTCCTGCCGCTATACCATAAGAAAGCGCGGCGAATCCTACTGTATACGCACCATCTACAGCAAAGCCAATGCACCGTTCTTCAACAGATAATTCAGTATTTGAAAAATTGTTATGCATATCAACTATCAATCCTATACCAACACCGATATACATTAACTTTTTCGAAATTTGGCCGAGTTTATCTAACTGGGGAAGTTGGTGTATGTTCCTATATGCGGCAAAGGCACCTTCAAATATCGAAAACCCATTTTCTATATATCCAAACACTTCTGTAAAAACATTAGGATTAATTGACCATTTGGATCTCCTGTTCGGGTCTACAAGATGATAAACATCCGATGAATGAGTAGCAGATGGACTAAAACTACCTCCGAGAAAAGTATTCATATATATTTTGTTAACCGGCTCATTCCCCGCATAGCAATACAAATTAAGCCCATTAACTGCCTTGGGATTGAGAGAGCTTACGTTTGCAGGAGAAATAAACCTTCTCCATTCGGGGTTATAATAACGGGAGTTAAGATAATAGAGGTTCGTTTCGCGGTCAAGATAGTATCCGCGGTAACGGAAATGATTGATCTTTGAAAACTCATTGTTAGCACCGAGTGTGGTAATGCAATTACCAAACGCATCGTACGCATATCCAACAACCTTCGTGCCACTTGTGTTATATATACCAACAACGTCGCCCAATAGATTACGCTGATAATAGTACTTACCGTTTAAGCTTCCATTGACATAGTATGCACAACCGATAATGCCGCTTTCATCATAGAGGTATAGTTACCAGTTGCGTAACTTATCGACAGTATCCAAAGCATCTGAACAATGATATATTTCTAAAATACTGTGTATATACTCTATGATGCTTTCTCTTTCCTCGGTCTCAATAAAATGATAATGTGAATTTAATATGTTTAGCTCTTTCACCAATTCTTCAATCGATGTATTAACTTTAGAGGTGTTTTTTGCGTTTTTTGATATTTGTTTAGCAAAGGTTGAAAGCAATTTATCAAGTCTAGTGAGAGCTTCTTGAGGAATTATTTCAGTGTTTTTCCACAAATTCAGAATAGCTTTTTTATTGTTGTTCACAACTTTATGTGGTTCATACACTTTAAGATATTCTTTATACCATTTTTCTTCCAATTCATGCCAGTTTTCAAGAGTAAAGCCCTCTATCCATCGCTTTTTAATATATTGAATCCCCCAAGAAGATGCAGGAGACAGGAGCTTGAGACTTTCATCAAACACTTTATATGTTGCAACGGTTTGCAAGCCCTCCATTACATACCACCACAGTTCACCACTCGGTTTTCTCTCAGCTTCGCGCGTATATTTAGGCAAAACAACAAATTCAGGAACCGCAAAGGAACCTATTTTTTTACCAGTCCTTAGTAAATCAAACTCAAAAAAATTTTTGATATAGTAAAAATCCATAGTTCTTACTATAGAATTAATGGTTTTCTCTTCAATGTTGTCCACCATGTGGTAAAACACGCGAACGTTATATCCCGTACCACCCCAATGTAGAGTCTGGATGATTCCATATTTGTTTTTTTGTTCAATATAGAAGGCAAAAACTTCTCCATATTTTATTCTCATATAACCTCCGTATGCATTCAAAAATCAACACATTTAACTATATAAACTTCCAAGGATGAAGTTTTATATACATATTACCCCAAGCAACCGCTTTATTATAAATGGGATTAGAAGTTGCTATGCTATTAATTCTATTGAGCAAAGTTCCACCATTCTTAATCATTTTATATTTGTTAATTAGCGCTTGTTCCAAACCTCTTGCTTGTTTTAACGTTAACTTGCTTGCTACTTCTTGCGGAACAATTCCTCTTCCTGCATTAGCATGTTCTAACGTTCTGCGCGCTATATCATTAGTTCTACCAACATAGTTAACAGTTCCGTCTGATGTAGAAATATAAACACTATGGCCATGGAAAGTGGCATATCCCGTATAACCGCCGACTGCCATGCCGACAATCGCACCAATGCCCAATCCAGCTTGAACGCCCGCCCAAACACTTAATCCAAATTCGTTTCCAGCAACGGCATCGTAAATTATACCACCAACAGCTCCTCCTATGACACCTATTCCAGCACCGATTAGCGCACCAGTGGCTGCGCCATGAATAACTGCGCCCAAAAGACCGGCTCCGCCAACGGCAATGCCCAAAGTACCCATTGTTAATACTGTTGCAGCCGCCACAACTAACCCCAGACCGATCCAACCTAATATATTGTACCATTCAGCCTCATGCCCACTCGGATCAACAAAGTTAACCGGATCATTACCACAATAACAATAAAGATTCAAACCATTGGGCGTCTCGGGATCAAGATACGCCGTATCATCAGGCGATATAAATCTCCTCAATTCAGGCGCGTAATATCTCGCATTTAGGAAATACCAACCTGTTTCAATATCGCAATAATAGCCTCTATATCTGATAGGGTTATATTTACCGATAGATGAGCTTGCACCGTAAATCGTCGTGCAATTACCAAACGCGTCATAAGCGTATTCTGCTTGCTTCACACCGTTCGCACTGTAGATTGCAATAACGTCTCCGAGAAGATTTCTGTGGTAATAATAGGTGCCTTGGAGCGCACCACTAACATAATAAATAACGCCAATGACACCGCTTTCATCGTACAAATAAATGAACTCCCTCGTTCCCACACCGTTAATATTGTGCGTCTCCGTGGTATATTCTCTTATCAACCTACCGCTATTGTCATAGGTATACGTTGTGGTATATGTGTAAGAAGCATCGTTTGCGACCGCAGGGTTTGGATCATATGTATAAGTCTTTGAAACTCTCTGACCGTATGCATTATATGTATAAACACAATCCTCATAAGGCGAACCCGGCTGTGACATAGAACCGCGAGTGTATCCCGCAAGCTTTCCGCGCTCCCAACGATAAATCCTTGAATTATAGGAAGTGATACACCCCATACTGTTGTACGAAATGCTATTACTTCCAACTCTCGTGAGCCTGTCGGGGTGAGCAGTATTATAACTGTATGATACCGTCGTTCCCGTCGTGCTCGCCACTCCGTTAACGTGAGGATAAGTTGTCACACTCAAAAGATTTCCAATTTCATTATACTCATATTCAATAGTTTTGTCAAGAATGTTATTCGTTTCCTTTTCGAGCTGACCGTAAGAATCATACTCATAAGTAATGGATTCTCCGTTATCGATCGACTTGATCCTACCCATAGCATCATAAGTATACGATGTATTGCCTATGGGTGATGTGGGTGATTTATCAATAACCGTAGTAGGTCTCGTTTTTGTAAAGGTGATCTCTTTACTGAACGTTCTGCCACTCAGATCGTATGTTTTTTTATCATTTCGATTAAATGCATCGTAACGGTATTCTGTTATCGCTTTGCTAACACCGTTGATCTTGTACGAGTATAGGATATATCTTTACTAAACGTTTGACCGTCTAAATTATGTATTTTTTTACAACGGAAAATACACTCTCGATCCGCAAAAAACGCACCGTTGCAACTTTTGGCTCCTGTACAGAATAAACAAGCCCCACAACGCGGAACTCTACGAACAAGTGAAAGCCGAATTGCTTGACAATCTTAAACTTATATGAGAAAAGGGAGCCGAAGCGCTCCCTTCTCTATTATTCAACAAGCGAAAGCCCTGCAATGATCTCATCTGTGAGGCGGGCGTATTCCATTGCATTGGTAGGCTGCTCCTTCTTCTGCACGAAGCAAATTGTATATCGCGATAACGTTGTTTTTTAATGACCCGCCCTGCCAATGCAGGTCGGACTATTGTGTTAAAAGCAAGAATTTTTTATTTTCATCCTCTCCGCAACACACTTTGATATAGGGTATGGGATATAATGCTTATAGCAAATGAAATATCGCTTTAAGTGCGTCATAGATTGTATTTAAAGAAAATACTCATAACAATATTTAACATTTTAAAATGATAAAGGGCATCCTCATCAAAATCTATAATTGAAATTTGCGAAAGATATTTAGAATATTCTTTTATAATTCTTTCTATCTCGGACAGTTCAAATTTCTTCGATTTTATTAAAGAAGTACATATATCGAAGTCAACATCTTCAAGAAACAAAAGGTTATCCGTATCATCCATTTTATACACTTTAGGTATTTTCAGTGATTGATATTTTCTTACAATTAATTTTTCTTCGTTAGTAAGCATTTCTCCACCTCCAATCTATGTCTGAATACTAAATATACCAAAATGATCTGATTAGGCCGTTTGTATTGAAAAACCCTCCGGGTGCTCCTGAGATTCTAATAACACCATCTCTAACCAGTTTACCCAAATGAGATTTATTGATAAAAAAGTCATGCGCTTGTTTTGAGTAGTTAACAATATTTTTAGCAACCGCTTTTTGGTTTTCTTTAATTACATGCTTGGTGTAATGATCTACCATTTGTCTATAGGCAGACTTGTTGCCTGTGTTTGCCCATAATTTGGAGGCATTGTATACCTGTACACCACTTGTTATAGCACCAGTTATACCACCAACAATTGCACCGGACATAAATCCGTGTGCGGCTCCTTCTGCAAATCCAGACCAAAAACTCTCTCCTTCAATGGATGAAGATATTCCGCTTATAATACCGTTAAAAGCCGCACCGGAGACTGCGCCTATAACAGCACCTTTTAAAGCACCTGCTAAAATAAATCCTGCCACTCCACCTGCAGCACCACCAGTAGCAATTGTAGCAATCGCTAATCCACCAATGACAATGCCACCAATCAGCCACATTGCCCATTCTGGCATATTTCCGCTCGGATCAACAAAGTTAACCGGATCATTACCACAATAACAGTAAAGGTTAAGTCCATTTACGGATTCTGTATCGAGGTAAGCTGTATCATCAGGAGAAATAAATCTTCTCCACTCGGGGTTATAATACCTTGCATTAAGATAGTAGAGGTTCGTCTCTCTATCGAGGTAATATCCTCTGTATCTTATGGGGTTGATTCGTGATATTTCATTATTAGCACCCTGCTTGATAGTACAGTTTCCGTATGCATCATATGCATATTCCGTCACAAGCTCGCCGTTTGCCTTGTAGATACCAACAACGTCACCCTGAAGATTTCTGCGGTAATAATACGTACCTTGGAGCGTACCATTAACATAATGAATAATACCAATGACACCGCTTTCATCGTACAGATAAACAAGCTCTCTTGTGGCAGAGCTTCCACCCGTATATGTGAATCTTTCAGAAATAAGCTCACGTATCAATCTACCACTATGGTCATAATCATACGTTGTATCGTAAGTATAAGAATAGTCACTCGTGCTCGCAGGGTTTACATCATAGATATAATTCTTTGATATTCTCTGACCAAAAGCATTATACGTAAACCGACAATCCTCATAAAGAGTACCCGGCTGTGACATAGAACCGCGATAGATTCGTGATAACTTATCCTTATTCCAAGCATAACTATGATATCCATTCGCAATAGGACGACCTAGCGTATCATATAGAATGGAATCACCGTTATATGCCGTGAGTCTGTCAGGATAAGATGTATTTCCATACGTAAACGTAGTAGTGGTCGCCGTTCCGCCAAAAGGTGTCGTCGTCACACTCAAAAGATTTCCAATTTCATTATACTCATATTCAATAGTTTTGTCAAGAACGTTGTTTACTTCCTTTTCAAGCTGACCGTATTGGTCGTAGGTATATTCTATGGTCTTACCACCGAACGTGATCGTCTTTATCCTACCCACGGGATCATAGGCATATGTCGTACTGCCGAGCTGTGTATTACCGTATTTGTCAACTAATGTAGTCGGTCTTGTGCGGGTATATGAGATGTTTTTGCTGAACGTTTGACCGTCTATATTATGTGTTTTTTTATTAATACGGTTGAAATCATCGTAGACGTTTTCAGTAACGCAGCCTTTTGCGCTTGCTACACCGTTTATAGATTCTCCGGCTGAAAATGTGTATTTTTTTATCTTATTGTCCGCCGTAGGGTCGGTATCGGGCTTGAAATACTCAATGCTGTCGGATACAAATCGAGTGTTATTATCAGTCCAAAAAGCTATTGTTTGCAATCTGTCGATATTATCATAGGTAATAAGACTCACATTATCAACGGCCTCATAATCATCGCTATCACCGCAAGTGACCCTATCGAGCAATCCATCCTCGTTATACTCATATCGAGTAGTATTTCCTGTAATAAGGTCTTTGCTCATTGCAAGCTTTGCACCCGAGCCGGAATATTTGGCTATGAGAGCGCCATCAATATCAAACTCAGGATCAATATCATAAGTATTCTCCAACTCGCCCTCAACCTCTGTTAATCTGCCGTATTTGTCAAAGTGAGCAACCTTTGAATACAAAGCGCCCGAAATAGCAGGATATCCGCTTGTTATCTTGTTTTCCTCGTTATGATTGTGTTCCTCAAATGCGGTGTCGTTCTTAGTAACGCTAATCAGCTTGCCTTTATCATATCCGAAGTCATATTCAAGCGTACCCGTAGACATAGAAGAAATGTAGCCGTTAGAATAACCGATATTATTGCTTCTGCCGTTGGTGAGATCATCAAACTTTATATTTGTGAGCGTTTTCATATCATCATCGTATACGTCCGTGACCTTTGAGCCGTCGGGATATTCAACGGATTTCACACCGCCCCAAGTTGTATCAAGATTGTATTTTGTCGTTGCCATAACTGTATCATCGTCGGCAGGATCGATTTGCTCCACTGTGATACAACTATCCTCGTACGTAGTTTTATACGTATAAAGCCCAGCAACTGCTTCTATTGTCACCAAGCCCTGTGTATTTCTTGTGTAGTTCGTCGTAATACCGTCCTTGATTGTACTGATCAGATCGAAATTGGAGTCATACACGTTAGTTGAGATAATACCGCCGTTTACACCACTGCTCTCGATTTTCATTCTATCCTCATTGTCACTCGTATAGAACGAAATGCGTTCCTCAGTGGCCTTGTTTTTGGTGTATGATACTTTTGCTATATTCAAATCACTCAAAGCGTACACGGTTCCGTTGCAATTAACGTTTGTAGTCTCAGAGCCGATGTTAATGATCTTTTTGCAGTTATTGCAGTACAACTCACCCGTATTTTCGCCCCTTGCTTGGTTTGCGCGATATTTGATTATATCGGAAAGATAGATATTGTCATTATCAGCATCATATCCGGTATGTGTGAAAGCCGCATTCTGCATTGAAGTATAAGTAGAATTGCTGCTTCCGTCTATAACGAACATATCCTCCGAATATGGGACAAAACCATCCTTCGCTATCTCAGTGATATCCAAAACGGTTACTCTGAAATCTCTTGTGTTGACCTTTTCGTCAGAGAGAGCGCAAGTAATCGTCACTCCTGAATAACTCGATTTGAATTTGTATGCAAAAAACGTCCATACTCCCTTTCTTGATATAGGTAGATCAAAATTCACATCCAATCCACCGTTATTTTCATCTCTGATGATCATTGGAATGCTCGTTTCGGTAGCGGTCTCTTCTAATTTCACCCATCCCGTTACAACGATATTTTTGATAGCCGAGCCTGTCGCAATGTTACTTACTGTCCAAGCATGAACGTTTCCTTGACCTACATACGAAGCAGATCCGTGATTCATTCTATAACCGTTGATGTAGGACATTACTATCGAGGCATCCTTACAACCGCCTTCCTTTTCAAGATGAGCTATCTGGACACTCCCCGCATGATTTGACGTAGGAACGTTGCCTAAAAATGAGGGCCCGCCATTGATGATTTCGTATGCATACATGATCTTTCTATTCTTGCATTGCAATCTCGTCGTAACACCCTTATCGTCAGTCACATCTATCATCGTATTTGCAACGGTAGCAGTCACTGAATCATGAAAATGATATGTCACGCTCTTTCCGTTTTCATCGGTGATATCAATTGTTTTGTTTGACGTATCCGTCGTCACAGAAAGCGATTTTACAACGCTCGTCCCATCCTTCGCCTGAACGGAATAACCCGTGCTTCTATTGATAACGTACTCCACTTCCGAATAATGAGTGACAGTCGAGTCATCATTAGTAAAGTTAAAGGTTATCGTTGGGATGTTTTCCTCATTCTCTGCAGCATTTTCATCCGCTATATATGAAATAGAAGTCAAAATACTGCCGGAGTGATCTAATTTTACATATTTGTTACCATAGGTGATTTTGTCAAGATTGCTTCCAATATAGGAATAACTTAAATACTTGCTTCCATACTTATCGTATACCTCAATAAGCTTACCGCTTGAGCTGTACTCCTCTTTGCTGAAATCGGGATACTCAACAGTATAGATGTAATCGGTCATCGGAGCAGGAAAAAGGTCATCCTTGGGATTGGGATCAAAAGGAATAACTGTTATCTCTCTGACCCTCATTATCCTCTGCGACTCATCATCAAAGGTATATACGCCACCGTTATTGAGAATAGTGACACTTTTGCCGTTTTCGTCGACAAACTCCGTGGGTGTGAAATCGGTAAATTTGATTTGCTTCTGCAAATTGAGCTTAAAGCCGTTCGCTATATTGAAAGCATTTTCACCACTGTTCGCAGAATTATATACAAGTGAAAGATTGACCGTATGGCGCACATCCCCAAACGAAAGTAGGGGTAGCTCGTGAATGTAATTGGCGTAGGGCAGATCGAGCTTTATCTGAC
>CALGCW010000289.1 GCA_937884385.1 uncultured Clostridia bacterium
AAATTACAGATTTTCGAACTGCCTGCCAACAGTGAGAAAATCGTTATGTGTTGTGGCTTGTCACAACACGATTTGCGCGGGATCTTGCCGCGAAGCTCCCAAAAAAAGTTTTTTGGTTCTTTTTTTCAAAAAAGAACATATCCTTTTCTTTGTAATTATAATTTCTCTATTTTATCTGTTGCTTTTTGAAGCTATGGAATGCAAGAGCTATGAGGGCTGCGGTGTGGAGCAGGACTATTGCTATGCCGAGGGCTGCATCGTTGCTTGACAGCGAGGGCATAAGTCCTCCGAAAAGCATATTGATGTCGAAGGAATCGTAAGTCATATTCTGTATTACGATATCGCTTGCGGAAAATCTGAAGCTTTCGAGTGAAAGATATGGGAAGATAGTAAATTTTATTACCTCAAGCACGGACGTGAGCAGGATAGCCACGGTCTGCACGGTCGCGGACATACTGTATGCCACGAACGACAGCACGAGTGCGAGGGCGCTCTTTTTCATCAGAACCGAGAGGAAAAAGGCGAGTGCTATGAACGGCAACGATTGAATTATGGACAAAGCTGCTGTGTACAGCGTTTCAACTATAGCCGGGATCTCTGTCACCTTGCCGTTTGCGTACGAAAGGTCGGGTGTGAAGGCATCTCCCACTCCGTTAATAAGTATTTCGATAACACTCAAAGCCACAGTTGAGCCTAAAACGAGCAACACGTAGAGCGAGAGTGTGCAGGTGAGCTTTGAGAGAAGTATCTTCCATCTCTTTTTGGGTCTTATAAGGAGCAGTCTGACCGTTCCTGCGGAGAACTCGTTTGCAACGATCATTCCTGCAAGGACTATGCTGAATATGGTCGCAAAGCCCGAAACGCTTACTATTTCGGATCTGATATTCTCTTTTGTGACGCTATCCACTCCCTCGGGAGCGACGTTATTGATCACGGCATAATGGGCAACCCTTATACCTGCTTCTGCGTCATTTCTCGATTTTTCCAGCTCCTCTACGTAATCTGCGTACGTATCATAGGAATAAAATTCGGTTGCTTTATTCTCTGCAAAGGTCTTTTCGTCCACGGGATATGCGCTATACGCCGAGTGGATCTGCTGTGCGTACAAAAAGCTTGTGCAAAAGTCGAAGCGCCAGCCGTCAAGCGTCTTTGTTTCGCTTGCAAGCTTATCAAACATTTCGGATGCGAGTGTATAGACCTCAACGCGTCTTTGAGCTGTGAAGATCTTTCCTTCCTCTGCCCCGGTCGCCTTGAGGTGGGTGAGCTCCAGCTCTGCCTCTGCCACAAGATAGTGTGCGTAGTCGGAATACTGCTTAAGTATATTTTCTGCGGTGCAGTCTATAACGAGATCCGAAAGCCTTGCAAGCTCCTCTTTAGCCTCGTTTAAATTTGATTCGATCTGGGCATTCGTCAGCGGCTTTTCTGCCGGGTTGCCCTTGAGATCACACCACGATGAGCCGTCAAAATAGACGTTGTCGGTGTCAAAGTATTCCATCAGGTAATACCAATAGGACGACTCATATAGCTCTGCGTCTCTGTATTCTCCGCTTGCCAAAAGCTCGTAAGCACACACGCGAAGGTGATAGTCGCTATATGAATAATCGCTTCTCTCCTCCGATCCAAAATCGGGGAAAAAGCTTGAGACGCTTCCCTCAAGCAGATATTTTGCCTTCCAATCCTCGGGCGAGTTCTCTACAAAAAACGCGGCGGAGTCTGCCTTATCGAGCCAATATCTTTCCTCGAGCTCCATATCCATTCCCTTATAGAATTCTGCGTTGTCGAGGTGGGACTCATATATCTCCTGCGCGTTCTGCTCGTATGAAAAGAGCTTGTCGGACAGGAAGTTCAAGAGGGGCGTTGCAACAAGCACTATGGCAAAAATTATCAGAAGCACGCGGTAGCTTGTTTGCTTTAGGGTTTTTTGATATTCGTTTATGATTAATCCCTTCATTTTTTGATATCCTCCCTCTTTGCATACTGCTCGTCCGAGCGCAGGTCGGTGGTCATTTCAAGAAAGGCATCTTCAAGTGAGCGTTTTTTCTCCTCTGCTCCGTAGATCTTTACGCCACCAAGACAGAGCAGATAGATGATGCCGGGTATGTTATCGTGGGAGGTGGCAAGAGTGATCCTTCCCTCCTCGCACGTTGCGTCATAGCCGTGATCCTTAAGGATTGACAGTGCGCGGGCTTCGTCCTTGACGCTCAAAACGAGTGAGGATTTAGCGTCTGCGCTCATATTCTGAAGCTCGGAGAGCGACTTCTTTCCCACTACCTTGCCGTGGTTTATGACCGCGACGGTATCGCAAAGCTGTTCAAGCTCCGAAAGCAGGTGGCTGGAAACGAAAACGGCAAGTCCCTCGTCGTGTGCGAGCTTTTTCAAAAGATCGCGCAGATCCTTGATGCCCGCGGGGTCAAGACCGTTTGTGGGCTCGTCGAGTACAAGGAGCGACGGGCGGTGCAATATCGCCTGCGCCACGCCGAGTCTTTGTCTCATTCCGAGTGAATATTTGGATATTTTTTCATCTGTGCGCGATGAGAGACCCACCAAGGAGAGGACCTCGTTTATACGGCTCTCCTCTATGGGATGGTCATACATTCTTGCAAAATGTCTGAGATTTTCGCGTGCGGTGAGGTAGGAATACATTTCAGGGTTTTCTACGATGCCGCCTACGCGTGCTATCGCACTTTCAAAATCAAGAGCAACGTCGTGCCCACAGATAAGTATTTTTCCGTGCGTGATTTTAAGCAGCCCCAAGATCAGCTTGATCGTTGTGGTCTTTCCCGAGCCGTTCGGGCCGAGATAGCCGAGTATCTCGCCCTCACCGACGCTCAAGGTGACGTTATCCAACACTTTTCTCGAGCCGAAGGATTTGGAGAGATCCTCTATCTCCAATACCGTTTTGTTATAATCTGACATACGATATATTCCTCCTTTTTTTAGGATTTAGGATAAAAATACAAAATACATTAATACTGCGGCGCCGAGGATGATGCGGTAGACCCCGAAGGGGGCGAACGAGTGCTTTTTGACAAAATTCATTAAGAATTTTATTGATATCATTGACACGGCAAAGGCGATCACGGTAGAGGTGGCGAGTATTATCCACGCATCTGCGGGAACGGCAAGAGAGGTGCCGAAGCTGTTCTCTCCGCCGACAAATTCAAAAAAGCCAAGTGCCTTTATGAGGCTTCCGCCCACCATTGCGGGAATTCCCATAAAAAATGAGAATTCTGCGCCGCAGGCGCGCGAGAAGCCGATGAGCATTGCGCCGAGTATCGTTGCGCCCGAGCGAGAGGTGCCCGGAATTATGGCGAGCATCTGAAAGACGCCCATCAAAAATGCGTATTTATATGAAATTTGTGAAACGTCCGTTATTGTGGGCGTTTTGTTTGCGTTTTTCTTCTCGATTATTACAAAAAGTATGCCGTAAATTATGAGCATAAGTGCCACGGTCACGCCGTTATAGAGCCAGCCGTCGATATCCTTGCCTGTGAGCTTCTCGATGACCTTATCAAGCACTATGCCGACCGCGGCTGCGGGGATCGAAGCCACGCAGACCTTGAACCAGGTTTGCCAGACGGCATTTTTCTCCTCCCTGCTTTTGCTTTTCGAAAAGGGCCAGAGCTTATTCCAAAAGAGCACCACCACTGCCATTATTGCGCCGAGCTGTATGACCACCTCGAACATTTTGCCGAATTCGCTTGTGAAATCGGGGTGGACGTCTGCGCCGACGGTGAGTGGGAAAAATTCATCGAAAAGTATGATGTGTCCCGTTGAGCTTATGGGCAGCCATTCGGTTACGCCCTCGATTATGCCTAAAAGGATGGCTTTTATGAGTTCGATTATGAAGGTCATATTAACTCCTTAACAGATCTGCTATCTCCTTTTGATTGGGTAGGGTCACTACGGTGCCGTTGAAGAGCTTTATGTAGATATCTTCTTTTGTATAAATTATTTTTTGGATATCTTTTTTTCTGAACTCGCCGGCACCTTGAGGGATGGTCTTGCAGATGTCGTGATAGATACCGTCCTCGTAATAGAATTTAAATTCAAGGGCTGAAACGGAATGCTTTTTGAAGAGACGGAGCATCGTCACGGTGCGGGCGCGGTAGACCTTTGTCCAAAAATACAAAAAATATAGTGCGGGCACAATTAGAACGAGACCCAAAAACATCAAGATGTCGATGGATGCCGAAAATCCGATAATGAGACATATAATTGAGCCGATGGCGCACGCCACTCCCGTGTTAATCTTTGTGGGATAGGTGAGAGCAATGGTTAGAATCGATGTTTTTCTTTCCCTTTCGAGAGTATGGATGTATTCTGCCATAATAATTTCTCCTTTTGTGTTTTTTATTCTCCTGCGCGGAGGATGTCGCCCGTCTTTACCTCGAAGGGGACTTTTACGAAGAAGTGCATAAAGGGATGGGGGGCGGATTCGATAGGTGCGCCCGTTGTGTCGCGCAAGTCGGTGACGTTGAGTGCTATGCCGACCTTATTGGGAGAAATGATCTCGGCGCTGTCTCCTATCTTGCATTTATTCTTTTGCATAAAGAGGTAGTATTTGCCGTCCTCTGCGCCCTCGTTTAACTTCTCTTGCGCTTCTCTTTCCGCATCGTTCATATCGCACGCGATAGCAAAATACGCTTTCTCGCGGATATAGCCCGTATTTGAGGAGAGTTGGGCGTTTTCGATCGGGTAGTTGAAGTAGAAGCCCGTGCAATACTCTCTATGGCTGACGGACTCAAGCTCGCGCATCCAGAGGGGATCGAATCTGTAGTTTTCTTTATCTCGGTAGTAGGCATCGATCGCCATTCTGTACGTATTAGTGACTACTGCCGTGTAGTATGCGCTCTTCATTCTGCCCTCGATCTTAAAGGACTTGATGCCTGCCTCGATAAGCTCGGGGATATGCTCAATGGTGCACATATCCTTTGAGGACATTATGAACGTGCCGTGCTCGTTCTGCTCTATGGGCAGGGGCATATCGGGGCGCTTTTCCTCAACGAGTGTGAAATTCCATCTACAGGGCTGTGCGCACGCGCCGCGGTTTGCATCCCTGCCCGTTATGTGGTGGGAGAGCATACATCTGCCGCTGTAGGATACGCACATTGAGCCGTGGACGAAGGCTTCGAGCTCGATATCGTCGGGAATACCTGCTCTTATCCTCTTTATCTCGCCAAGTGTGAGCTCTCTTGCAAGTACGAGCCTTTTTGCGCCAAGTGCGATATATGCCTTTGCCGCCGCTACACTGACGATGGATGCCTGTGTAGACACGTGGATCTCCATTTCGGGCAGAATCTCCTTGATCGTTGCCATTACACCGAGGTCCGCGACGATCATTGCGTCGATCGGGCAGTCGGAAAGCGCGGTGAGGTATTCGCGAAGCACGCTGTATTCGTGCTCGTGAGGCATCGTGTTTACGGTGAGATACACCTTTTTGCCCCTTTTGTGCGCGTATTCGACCGCTTCGTGGAGCTCTTCGTTCGTGAAATTGTCGGCGGCGCTTCTCATTCCGAACACATTACCGGCAAGGTATACCGCATCCGCGCCGTAAAGAAGGGCGGATCTCATTTTTTCAAAATTTCCTGCGGGGGATAAAAGTTCAACCATTTTATTCTATGTCACCTTTTGTTTAATTATTTTTTTATATAATATTTCAGTATAATTATAATATATATGCGCGAAGATGTCAAGGTGGTGGATTAAATTTTGATTGGTGTGCTTGAAGGAGAGGAAATGCAAAATGCAAAGGGCAAAATTGGGATTTATCGGGGAGAAGTTACAACGGAAGGATTTTCGCTTTTTTGAAAAAAAGCTCGCAAAAAACTTTTGTCGCTTGGG
>CALGCW010000290.1 GCA_937884385.1 uncultured Clostridia bacterium
TATCACCGCCTTTCGCTTGTGATATTATTATACCATATTTGTCGCAACCTTGCAATACTATTTGCGAGATATCCTTTGCTTTTGAAAGTCAAACTCTACAGGCACGGCGCGATATTTTTTCTGTCCTTGTTCGTATATTCTGATCTCCTCTGTATTTTCTTCGCCAACCCTGTAATATGCGTCTCTGTAAATTATTGCGGTAGCGTCAAAGTAAGGTATCGCCTTATGATGCCGCGATGCTGATGGTGTGATCCTTTGAATGTACATCAACGGATAGCGCTTTCTCTTTATATGGGTAACAAAAATAAAAGTCTTCCCTCTGCTTTTCAGCTCCTCTACTAATTCGGCAAGCTCCTTTTTCTGATCGCGCAAATACCTCGATGCTTCATAAACGACCACATCGGCATCATATTTGTCAACTAATGTCAAAAGTGCTTCCGATTCAAAAAAATAATTATATGCGACTGTGAGATTTCCGTTTTCCGAAAACAAAGGGTGAAGGCTATCTATGTCGAGGTCTTCCTTAATAATTCTGAAACGTTCATTATAGGTCAGAAGAAAGTGATCGGTGGCTTCAAATATCAGACACCTTTTTCCCTCTTCCAAATATTTATTTGCAATATTTGCTACGAGCGTAGATGCCCCCATTCCGGGACGAGCGGTTATAAAAAGATTTTTATATGGAAATATGGGATCTTTTGATATCATTTACTCTACTCCTTTCGTTTTTTATATTATACCGCAAGTGTTGTACTATTTTTGGGACAACAAGTATATGGTTTAAGAGCAAAACACAAGAATCCACCACCCGAAGGTGGTGGATTCTGCTTTGTACTGTCTTGCCGAATATCAATAATTTTAAAGATTTTCATTTGCCTCGGCAGACACACGAGCATCTTTTTTTAAGGAAGGAAGAGATCCCTCGTTAAAGATCCAATTATCAGCCGACCAACCGAGCTTGTCGGTATGAAAGGCAACCGTATTTATCTCAGCTGTTTCTGCAGAAATTCCGTCGCTGTTTGTAGGCTTATAGCCTGATGATGAGTCAACGGTTGAATAGAATTTCTGGGCACTGTCGCGATAGCAATTCGTAATTACTCCGCCGTTATTTTTTCCAATAAATCCGCCAACATTGCTTACAGATCCCATCTGGCTGCTGTTGTATGAGCCCGATACATTTTTGACGCTTGAATAACAGTTTTCGATGCTTCCGCCCTGATTATAACCGACAAGTCCGCCCGAGTGAGCGTAAGCCCAGGCATACGTGGACATAGCTGATATCGACACCTTTGATCCTGACGAGTAAGAGCTCAGCACCTTTCCGGAGCTATACCCTACAAGTCCGCCTGCAAAGCCCGATGCAATGCCTGCGTTTGAATGGCGGAGGTCTATATTTACCTCACTTGCATAACAGTTCGTAACGGTTCCGCTGCTGTAGCCGACAAGTCCGCCGACGTAAACTGCGCCATTCAGGGTAACTAATCCTGATATCGAAACTGTCTTTACTCCAAGGTTCTGAATTACACCACTGCTGTAGCCGAACAATCCGAAATAATTGTATTGAGGCTTGATAACAAGATTGGAGATGGTATATCCGTTTCCGTCGAAGTATCCCGAGAAGGACTTTTTGTCGGTACCGATCGGAATCCACTCGAGATTTTCGAGCGACAAGTCATTTACAAGAATATATTTGCCGTCAAGGGCAATATTTTTCAATTCCTCAACCGTGCTGACCGTCTTTGCCCCGCATCCTGTGCAGACGCCGTCAACTATTACGTGCTTGACAACTGTTCCTTCCGTATATCCGCAGTTTCTGCTGCAAGTAGCAGGTGCTATACACGTAGCACTCGTCATATCATGTTCAAGTACGTCGGTAACAGTTTGTTCTATAAGCACTTTTCCACAAGCAGAACAATGACTGCCCTCACTAAGACCCGTGTCCTTGCAGGTCGCAGGTACTTCCGCGTCAATTACGGGCGTGTGATCGTCCGTAGTAGGAACAATCGTCTGCTCTACGAGAACTTTGTTGCAAAGTGAGCAATGACTGCCCTCGCTAAGACCCGTGTCCTTGCAGGTCGCGGGCACTGCCGCATCGATAACGGGCGTGTGGTCGTCTGTCGTAGGAACAACCGTCTGCTCTACGAGAACCTTGTTACAAAGCGAGCAATGGCTGCCCTCGCTGAGACCTTCCTGAATACAGGTGGAAGGCACGGCGGCATCTATAACTATCGTGTGATCGTCGGTTTTCTCAATAACCTTCTCTTCTCTCTCGGCGCATACAGTGCAAATTCTCACGCTTTCGCCGCTCTCCTTGCATGTAGCCGCTTTGACCGTACTCCACTCTCCAAAGGAATGCTCACACGTCGCCTGCACTTCAGATTCCGAGGGCTCCTCGCTTGCCTCTCCGCTCTCTTCCCTGCCCGTATCGGTAGGTACAAAGGAATTTTCTTCATCCGAAGCCTTCTCACAAGAGCAAAGCAGTAAGGTAACAAGTAGTAAAACCATCAAAACTATAAGCTTATTTTTCATTATTTTCTCCTCTTGTTCAATAATCATAGGTAACGTCGCATTTTATTCCGCTCATATTCCGATCATCAGGCCCAACTCTGATTTCTTTTGAGCGTATGATAAATTTCGTTACGGAATGATAATAGTCGAATCCCCCGTGATTTGAAAAGGCATAGTCTCCTATCGAGGTGATCCCGCTTTCAATAATTACCGTAGTAACCTCATACATATAGGAATCTACCCAGAACGGATAGTAATCCTCACTAAAATCAGGCATATCTCCGCTTCCGTAAACGACGAGTGTTCTCTCGGGAGCAGAGTCGGTAACGTAAAACTTCACACGGTCGTTACCACCCATAAGAGATCCGTCAACGTTGCCATGAGCAATAGCCTTAAGTCCGCATACCCGACATTCATACCTCATACCTGAATAATCGTACTCGAAATCGTGTATATTCGTAGCACGAGCAACATCTGTCCTATAGCTATCTCCGCAATCGCACATATAAAGAACACATCCATCCACTCCACAGCTCTGCTCGATCACCTGCGACGCGTAAGAATGTCCCTTGGCAGATATTTTTGTTCTGTTAGATAGCGTCGTTTTACAAGCAGAACAATAGCTTCCGTCGCTAAATCCCGCCTCTGTACAGGTCGGGGCTCTTCCCTTAACGACCGTCGGTATATGTGCGAGCTTTTCTACCTTCTGTCTTTCAAAGCTTCCACAGTCCTCACACCTCATTATCATCTCGCCCTCGCTCTGACAAGTTGCCTGAACGCTTGTGCTGTACGCTACGTAGCGGTGATCGCAGACGGTAACGCTCTTCGTGGAAAAGAAGATTCCGAGAGGTAAGCATAAGACACAAAGAGATATCAAAAGTATGCGCAGAAATTTTGTTGATCCCTTGAGCTTGTGAAAAATCAAAACAGTAGCCATGGACGGCAAAAAGCAGCTCAGCGTAAGCATCACGAACACGGGATGGATGATCGGTGTCTGAACCGTGCAGAATTTGAACAAAAATACGGCGATCGCCGATATGATAGGCAGCCATACGGCAAGAAATGCCGCACAGGATCTGATCAACGAGATAAAGCTCTTTCCAAAACGACGCTTAGCGCCCTCATTTTCAATTCCTAAGCCGGGCGCTGAAAGCTTTTCGGCAAGGCTCGAGAGCCCACCACCTTCGCATGCGTCGATCGCCGCAAGTGCATTTAAGCGTATGCGACTCTCCTCAAGGCATTCTTCGGTTCGCCGCTTTACCGTCTCTATTATACGAGCGCTATCGCACTGCGCCCAAGACAGCTCCTTTATCTCCTCGATCGAAAAGCCAAAAGCTCTCAGGGTAGCGATGTCTTTGAGCTTTGCAAGATCTTCTTCTGAGAAATCAAAGGATTTTCTTCCAAGATAGTTTTCGGTATAAAAGGGGGATATCAGCCCCTCTTCGATATAGTATCTGACCGTTCTGTCGGTTAGCTCTGTCTTCTGGCATATCTCCTTTATTTTCATAAAAGCACCTCCTTGTGCGACCATTATAGTTTTTTACCTGAGGTAAAAGTCAATAGTTTTTCTGAAATTTCTTAAAATTTTTAAAAAGTAAATGCAAAAAGGCACCCTCAAGGGTACCTTTGCGCTGTATTACAGCCTTGATAGATGCCAAACAACATAATTAACCGCGAATAACCTCTGCTTTTTGGAATTTTATTTCCAATCTTCTCGTTTTGCATTTTTTAGTATCAAATCTTAAATCAAGATAATAACGATCGCCTCTTTGAGTTAGTTCATCGGAAAGCCACCAGCCTCCATTTAAGTCGTTCATATTGAAATCTGTTGTCAATATTCTGAACTTGTAAAAGCGAATTTCTGTAATATTCCTTTCAAACAAAGCACCTTCGCAATCAATTTTGAATATCAAACAAGCATCGGACGGCTCCCAATCGGATTCTTTAATTGCGGCGGATATGATATTTGCATCGTGCAAGCCATGCGTCCAATACCAATCGGGCAATTTATTGAGCTTATCCATTGTCATTCTCCTTTATATTCATTTTATGCATTTATTATAACACATTGTTCTATATTTGTAAAGAAAATTTGTCCACCTCACGACCTTCCGCGCAAGGCGGAGGTCGGACTATAACAGAGGTCGTGATGGTTCAAATCCCCTGCCGGAGCGAAAAAAAGAACAGACACCTAACGGTGTCTGTTCTTTTTTGTGTACGGACTCACTCGTTGATACAATGAATCCTTGATGGTGTGAATTATCCTATCAAAATGAAGTCTTTTGATGGGGGGAGTTCACAGTGCTTACGATTGGTGAGCACCATGAACCCCCGTACTTTTGTCAAATCGTTAGCTGATTTTTTCCCATTGCGCATAGAGAACGGTGTCGTCGGACAGATCAAACCAGCCGCCATCGGAGAAGGACTCTCCGCTGCCATCTGCTACCGTATTCCAGCCAACAAAGCGGTATCCTTCCTTTACAAACCGATTGCGTGAGAGGTAACCGCAGGCGGAAGCGGTACCGAAGCTGATGTTGTCCATAGATCCGGAGCTCGCGCCGTTGCCGTTGAATGTGATCTGCCTGATAGAAGCATTCGTTACCCAGAAAGGAGCGATCGTAAGCTCTGTTCCCTCGGTGAAGCGCTCATAATATCCGTACACCAGCGGCATAGGCCAATCCACGATTGTGGGATAGTTGCCCTGAGTGGAACCCACGTACCAACCGGTGATCGTGCAGTTCTCCATGGAGAAGTATTCGGGAAGCGAAATATTGCTGCCGTAATCATACTCTACCGTTACCGCTTCCATTTCAACACTGCTATCAAACCAACCGTAGCTACCCGGGTGGAAGGTAACGGAGATCTTAATGGGGGTCCATCTTGCAGTCAGCGTCAGATTTCCATAGGGCATAGTTTCGCTTCCGTCATACGCGTTCCCTTCTGCGTCATACCAACCGTCAAAGGTGTAACCGGGATAGGTGGCATTGATAAAGGCAGTAACCTCGCTGGCGTTGAGATAGCTCTCCAGCGTTGCGCCGGGGGAAACCTGACGGATCACGTCTGCGGTATCGTAGGTCGTAAGCTCCATCAGAGAGGAATCCGAATTGTACTCTGCCCGTTTCATCGTGTCGCCACCCAGGTCGAGAACCAAATCATAGGGACCTGTCAGTGCCGTCCAGATTCCGAATTCAGCGGCGAGGAATTCCGTATTTTTCGCAGGCATCGTGCCAAGTTCCTTCCAACCGTCGAAGGTGTAGCCCTCTCGGGTCGCGATTGCGTCGGGAGATATAATCGCTTCACCAAACTTGAACTGCTTGGTTGCAAGCATCGTACTTCCGTCATAGTCGTACCAGGTTGCTGTATAGCTGTTTCGGGTGTAGTAGAGCTTCAGCACTGTGTTTTCCGACTCGCTTGTGATCGTGGTAGAAACGACCGTACCTACAGCAAGGGGATCGTGGGTAAAGCCGCTGAAATCAGCCGCCTGTGCGCTAACTACATCCTGAAGGTAAGCGGTCAGCGTATCGGTCTGCTGTAGGGCATAGGTACCATCGAGCTGCTCCAGATAATGCTCTACCTGATATTCGCAGGAGACCTTCTCCCACATAGGACTGAACACGAGTTCCCTTCCGCATATCAATGCGTCGCCATCCACGAGGTAGCTGCTATCCAACAGGGTCATATCGGGGTTCAGAGCTTCGTCTGCCAGATACCAGCCGACGATCTTGTATCCTTCACGGTTTATGTAAAGAGGAGAATCGAACTCATCCATAAAGTAGAAGGGTACTCCGTAGGTATAGGATCCGGTATATTTGCCGCGCAGGATCAGATCCTCACCCTCGATTTGATACACGACCTTAACGTCGTAGCTCTGTCTTTCATAGTAATAAGACACTACGGTGCTGCCGTCTGCCTCGATCCTCACCGTCTTGGCGGTGGGAGAGATGAATCCGTCATAGTTATTGACCTCGGGCGTAACGCTACCGTTTGTAGTACCAAAGAAGGTCTGGCTTTCGTTGGGATCTTCTGCATAGGTGCCGTCGATCTGCTCGAGATAGTGCTTCACTGTATACTTCGTATCATCCGCTTCCGCAAATACGGATTCAAGGTAGTAATACTGCTCAATCAAGGTAAGGCTCTGCCCGGGCAGATACAGGGTGGTGTCATCTCCGTGAAGAGCCCAACCCTTGAATACGTAGCCTTCCTTTTCAAGCTCGGGTAACGTGATCGTCTCGCCGTAAACGTAATAGGACGGTTTCCAATCGAAGTTTACTACACTGTAGCCTACCGTACAGTAAACGTTGATGATATGCTCGCCGTCAGCGGAGTAAATGTAATCTTTTGCATAGGCCTGTGTGATGTTCTCGAAGATAACGAAAGCGTCAACGTGGTCGCCGTATGCATCAGAAGGCATCTCTACCGTCTTAGACATAAAATTGTTGGCATACAGCATTGTGCCATAGGTATGTTCCTGCGTTTCGGTTCCCTGAAGCTGATACTCTCCGTGGGGATCGAGCAGATAGTAATTGACCTTTACCGAAATCTTCTCAGGCATCCAGATCGCGTAGTAGTACGTTGCGTCGCCATTGTCGGGATCGAGTGAATTCGGCAGTTGCTCCAAAATACCGGAGGAGCCGTCAGCAGTAGCAGACCAGCCTGCGAATGTGTATCCGGGGATCTGCGTTTCTGCATATCCGGGATCTGTAACCGCACCGCCGTGCGGGATCTTGGCGGTATAGGTCTGCCCAGAGCTACCGTAATACGAATAATCTGGATTGTTAGCATTAAGGGTTACCCAGTAAGAATCCCTTGTGTAATACAGATCGATGACCGTGCTTCCGTCAGCGCGTATCAGAACGTCAAAGCTTATGAAGATCACTTCGCCGTCGTCTCCGTAGTACACATTTTGGATCGGCAAACGGTTAACGTCAACCGAAGCTCCCTTGAAATCGTACCTGAGAAGATCCTTTGCGGATACGGCGGAAAGAGACGTGCCTTGACGCTCCTCCTCCAAAAGCAGATCGTATTTTTCCGAATTCGTCAGGCTCGGAACCAGATGACGCACGGTGTACTTGGTGTCGTCGCGGGGTGTATATCTGGGATTGAGTTGGATATCGGCGGTCGGCATCTCGTAGCCTGCCAGCTCTGAAATATCCTTGATATACATACCGTGCAGCGTCTCATTTCCAAAGCAATAGATCTCCCAACCTGCGATGTCCATACCAGGAACCTTGGGTGCCAGATGGTTGATGGAAGCAAGAGAGGGTATGGTATCTCCCTCCCAAAGATTGATCACTGTAACGTAGTCTCCACTGGCTTCAAAAATGCTCATGAAGGTATCGTAGTAAGTGTAGGTCGGACCACGGGTGCCATATTGGATATCGAAGTTCTTTCTATCCCTCTCCCAATTCACTGTCAGCGTGGTGCTTGCCACGTCGATCAGATCGTACATACTGCTCAGATAAGCATCGCTTTTTGCCAGCAGGGATTCCTTCAGATACACGTTGAGCTTCACCGTAGTGCTCATAACCGACGCCTCGGTAGTGAAATAAACAATGTTAGCGAGTTTGCCGTCGGGGTACTTCGCCTGATATAAGATCGTATCCTGATATTCCTCGGGAACTTCTATGATAAGCTGACTTTCATAGAGGTAATAAGTCTCCAGCTCACCTGTCTTGATATTAAAGGTCTTTGCTCTCGCATTGATGTTCAGCTTATGCCAATCGCGCCCTTCTTTCGCGTAATCGTGCATAGATATGGTGTCTCGCGCAAGCTCTAAGTCGTAAATATACCTGGTGGAGCCCAGACTCCATATCGGCACCTCCATCTCTAACAGGTGTATATTAAAGCTGATCAGATCCATCAGCGCCCCTCCGAATAGATCAAGATCCATATAAAAACCGAGTTCCAGATAGAATGCCCCCGCGCTTTGAATATTGGTCTTTCCTCTTCCCTCGGGTGGGTCTTCCGTCCAGTCGTAATGGTAGTAACCGAAGCCGTACAGATCCAGATAGAAGCCAAGCTCGCCCATAATACCGAAGTTGCAGAGCTTTATGCTTCCAAGACCGATGCTGGCGGTAAGACGGAAGCCTGCGCGCAGACCAACGTTGCCCATCATCATCAAATTAAAGCTATGGTAAGGAGTTTGCTTATCTACTACGTTAGCCCAAGCATCCACGCCGTCAGAGAGCGAGGCGGTCAGGGTGAAGCTATACTCCTTGACGTTCATTGCCTCAAAGGACGTGCCGAGTATGACGTTCAGCTTAGCAGCAAAAACCAGCTCTGGCTCAATCAGATACTCCGCTACGGGAGTCGTGGGAACGATCTTTCCCTTTATTCTAGACAATGGGATCGCCAGAATATCTATGTAATCCACTTCGTCGTTCAACATTTCGGCATAGGTCTCCACAAGGGTGCTATTGCCGTTTTCGTCCTTATATTGATCAAAGAAGCTTGTGTTGCCATCCTTCAACATGGAGTTGAGCTGCTCGGTCAGACTCGTAGAAGTGGTGAAAGCACCGTTGCTACCGTCATCCTTTACAAATTCGTTCCAAAGATAGCTCTTTTGGTAGTTTTTCTCGGTATCCACCATAACGACCGCACCAACACCCGTGTAAATGCCGATATCAAGCGCGGCTGTAATGGAGACCCAAGCGTCCGTGGGAATAAATCCCAATGCAAGATCCACGCCACCATCTGCCGTAACCCTGATGTCAACGGCAAACTCCTGCTCCATAGTTACGTATAGATCCAGCTTCAAGCTTTCGTCTACCTCTCCGGTGATGATGTTAACGACCTCGATTCCTACGGGTACATAAACGCCGAAGAACACGCGCAAGCCCTCACCGCCATTGATAGTAGTGATGCGCTTCAGATCAGTCGTAACATTCGCGTTTACATCGGGAGGATCCAAGCTAAGCATATAGAGGAAGGTTCCTGCATCGATCTCACCGCTTTCGACCTCAACGCCCAGGTTTTGTATCTGAAGGCTGGTCAAGGGATACTGCCGTCCCCAAACCGGTGTTTCGGTCATGTTCAACTTATCCATAGCCGCCAAAGCAGCCGCCTCTTCAATGAAGCCACTGTCAATACTCTGTTGAACGATCTCCTCTTCCAAAAGAAGTTTCTCTTCCTCCTCCAGCTCTATTGCGGTATTCATACCCATAAAGCTGTCCATCGCAGTTTGTATATCTTCCAAGGTAGCCGCTTCAAAAGCAAGCGTCGTATTGCCATCGCTGTGTTCTACAGAGGTGATCTTTGCATAGCTAATGTTTTTCGCAGCTTCCAACGTTCCGCTATAAAACGCGATAAAGTCTCCCACCTCCGCTACGGTATCTTCGTTCAAAACGTTAGATTCAATGGGGAAATAACGGAAATCCAGATAGCTGTCGGCAACGGTAACAGAATTGTTAGCGGGATCTCCGTCAGCATCCGCAATCACGGGAATGGGCAGAACGTCGGGAATGAACAGCGTATCCTCGAGCTGTGCAGAGCGATAGCTGTAAGCGTTTCCATCTACCGAAAGGATCTCAAGGAACGCGGTCTCGGTTGCCTTCGCAACGGTGCGGTGCGTGAGATACTCCTCCTCTACCGCCGAGTCGCCTTCGTAGACCAGAATCACATCGCCAATCGCCAAGGACTTGCTTCCCGTGTAAACGAAAGAGCCCTCTGCTTCGTTGTCGTTGATGCTCATTTGACCGTTTGCATCTGTTCCAAGCGAATACAGGCGTCCTACCTCACCGAGATCCAGCCCTTGCGTCTGCGTAACGGGGATCGGTATCATACCATAGCTCAATTTGAGGTTGTTCAATTCCTCGCGGGTGGTAAAGATATTGTAATAACGGACGTCGGTGCTCTGAAGCTCGCCGTTATGATAGAATCGAATATATCTCTCAGAAATATCCTCTCCGTACTCGGGTTCAAAGATCTGATCTCTGTCCAAAGCTCTCAGCTGATAGGTCTTTCCGCCCTTCAGAGTGTCGACAGCCTGAACTATATACGTGCCGTCGCCCTCATCCGTAACGGTAAAATCGATCTTCTCATTTCCTGATAAAACATCCACAAACGCCAGATTGTCTTTTACAAACTGAAGATTGGGCGCCTTCACGCTTACCTTGTAATTCAGATCCGACACATCCAGCGCCGACACGTAATTATTGGCTGCGTAGCCGTTGGTGGGAGCGTTGCTTTTAACCATCATCGGATACAGCACCGTATCGCGCGTAATGACCGATTCCGCATCGGCAGACTGAGTCAGCGCGGCGTCATAATACCAGCCGGCAAAGACGTAGCCCTCGCGCAGAGGCGTCGGCAAGCCGTAGACCAGCGAGCCGTCGTACACGAGCTGAGGCTCGGGAAGGAATGTGTTGATCGCATCTTCCTCTGTCAAGGTGTCGGGATACGCAAAGCTGACCTTGTGGAAATTAGTAAAGCTAATTGCAGTTTCACCGGCGGGATATTCCGTGTAGGTAACCGTTGCCTTCAGCTCTACCGAACCACCGCCAAGCTTTACCGTAGTTGTGGCGTCTGCTGTTTTTGTCTTTGAGGTTACCTGGTCTTTCACTTCGATCTCCGATAGGGGCTCTGCTTGTTGCGCCTTGGTGTCCAAAGGAATTCCCGCGGCAACGGATACAAGCATTGCAAAGCACAGGACCAGCGAAATGCTCCTATTCCACGGCTTATACTTAATGAGCAGCACAGCCACCGCCACGATCCCGCCGCCTAATATCACTGCAAGAATGATTATCCGCCAGACCAGAGAAGGCTGTACTTTTTCTACAACAAGATGTGTTGTCAGTGTAACCGTCTCACCAACCGCCAGGGATGACAACTGTAACGAGGCTGCATCGCCATCCGCAAGCTCACAGCCTTCCGGGATAAAATTCTCCAGCGCCACGTCGTAAACGACGAAATTGTTGGTGTTCGTAACCGTCAGCACAGCCTCGATGACGTCGCCCTGAACGTACTTCTCTTTGTCTGTTGTCAGAGTGATCTCCACACCGCCCTGGCTCTGCTCTGCCGCAAATGCGGGGAGTGAAAGCACGCCCACGCATACTAGCAGCGTCATCAGAATCGCCATCGTTTTTCTGAGCTTGGGTCTATATATGTTAGAATATCTTTTGGTTCTCATTCTGTTTCCTCCGTGGTAAATGATTATTTCAATGCTCGCTGATATATGCAAAATTCCTTTTGATCTACTCGTTCTTACGCTTTCGCCTCTCGGGACTGCGACAGATCCCGAGGAATTCTTCGCAATGCTCAAGATACTCACAGTCGTTGCACCACCCCTCGCCCGATACGCTCGACTTGGGGCGGAAGTGCTCACATACCTCTTGATCAGCCGTTACAAAGGGACAGCCGTCGGTTGTGTGTAAGGGATCTTTTATAAAATTCGGAAATATCGGCATCAGATCGGTGCGTCCGCGCTCAAGCGCAGGGTCGTAATATCCGTACCTTATTTCAAAGGTGCGGCCGCCTGCTTCGATCACCTTGTAGAGATCGCCTTCCTTGATATCTCGCATCGATCATCCCCTCCTTTACCAAAAAATCCTGTATAACGATCTTGTTGCGATCATTATACAGGATTTTTTTTACTTCATGGGGAACTTTTTAAGAAAAAAAAGTGGACATTTTTATACAAATGCGCCCAGCTGATCTCTTTTATCGACGCCCGTCTTATTCATAATGCGGAAGATAGATTTTTTCACGGTATCCACCGACACCGAAAGCTGTGCCGCGATCTCAACGTTGCTCAGTCCAAAGGCGGCAAGCCTTGCGACCTCTCGCTCTCTGATCGAAAGCGCGTTCGATACACTTCTGGAAAGAAGAGAATTGTGCAGCTTTGTCCACCCCTCCAGCATCCCTTTGTGAAGCACCTTGAAGCGAGCGAACGCCACAGGATCGGCTTGCATCAGTCTGTCGTCAAGCAGTGTATCGAGATTTCGACGGTGCTCGGCAAGGATGCCAATCAGATCATCAGGAAGGGCAAGTGCGATCGCTTTATCGATATGAAGAACTGCACTTGCATCGTCTCCAAGCTGATGATAAGAGATCGCTGTCAAAAGGCGAAGATATATCTCGGGAATGACGAGCTTTTCGGCAACCACGCGGGATATCAAGGGCTCGGCAATATAAGGGATCATTCGCATAAGACCGATCCCCGTTACGTCAGGGAGAGAGTAGTCGCCCTTGGCGTGCTCCTGCGCCGCGATAATGAAATATTTAATGTAGAAAACCTTTGCCGCAGGGTGCGCATCGGGGGGGAGATATTCAAACTGCCCCCGCCTGAACCACTCGGGATAGTTGGAAATATCACGAACAGCGCTGTTGATGCAGGCAAGCGAGAGCGCCATAATATCTCTGTCTGTGTCAGATCTGGCAGACGCTTTGGTGATGTGTACCTTGGCTTCTCGGTAAAGATGGATATCGCCCTTCCATATAGCAGCAAGCGCAAGCAGCATACCGCCTGCGTTTACAGCATAAAAGCCGGAATGTTGACTCAAAAACTCGTTGGAATAGGCGATCACCTTGTCGATCTCTCCTCGGCAGTAAGCAATTTCTGCGGTGAACAGATCCTGCGCCTCGGGATTCCAAGCAAGAGACTGTATGACCTGGTCCGCAGTACCTGCCTTGGAATAGAGGTCGGTCATATCAAGAAATGGAGACTTGCGAGGCATAGGGAGATTGATATTGCTTTCCGCCAATTTGTTTTCTCGCGCTTGTTTGGTCCTTCTGTCTATCGGCTTAGGCGCATCTTTTGGTATCATCCAAGCATGACTGAAGCGAATCGCTCCCTCTACCGCACCAAGCTTACACAAATCTTGCACCCGTCGAGCAGAAATCCCCCACTTTTCAGAGGCTTCCGCTATATTAATATAATCGGTTTTTATCACGAAAATCACCACCTTGCAATCAGCGTTTCTCCGCTGACTATATTATACAACGATTTTTAAATATTTGCAAGTAAAATAATAAAAAAATCAAAAGTGTTTGGTTGCGGAGGTCGTGATGGTTCAAATCCCAGAACCGAAGCGAAAAAAGAAAGCCACCCGTATGGGTGGCTTCTAGTGACTGCTCGTAGCAATAAACAGCAGATACACAGTGATTTGATTTAATGTAGTGTTATGATAATGACGACCCTTTATTATCAAGTTTTTGATTTAACAATTTCATCATAAATATCAGGTGGAAGTATGGCGGCTACGCCTTTTCCCCAGAAAGCAATATCATCAATGGCCAACCATCTACTTTTTTGACCGTAGGTGAAATTTATCAAGGCATTACATCCATTTGCCCTCACTTGCTCTGCAAGACTGTTTTTTACATCACGAAGAGATTTGAGCTGTGCACCAAATTTAAAACTTAAATCAACTTGAACTGCTTTTATCGGCTGAGCCTGTTGAGACGCTCCTTCAATAAAAACAATTCCTTCATAAATAGTCGTAAAAGCCATTATGAATCACGCTCTAACACGGCAATAAACTCCTGTCTGCTTCCGCCAAATCCAGGAATATCTGCCGTTGCACAACTGACTAAACGCCAACCTTGTTCCGCATACGAATTTAACGCTTCCTCTAATCTTGCTGGATCAAATTTTCCCGAAAACCACTTATCTTTTTGTGTTAAAACCTTGTACTGCTTCATAAGTTTGAATCCTTTCATTATGTAATTGAGCTATTGTATCAAATCAGCTCAGTTGATTATAACATTTTTGTTCAAATTTGTCAATTGAATTTGCAAAAACTCTTTTAAGGGTAGCAGTATTATAAATAACCCTTCTCAATAAATTGTAGAACCAATCATCCAAATGTTTGCAAAGCAAACTTTACGCTGAGCAAAGCGAAGAAGTCTGACAGGGCTGTTCACCTCACGACCTTCCGCGGCAGTCGCATAGTCGCGCTGTGTCGCTCGGTACACTCGCTTCTTGCGCTCCTTGCTTTGTGCCGTCAACCGTTGCGAAAAGGATACTCAATCCTTTTCGCTTAGGTTGCAAGTTATTCGCCCGACTATCTGCCGCGAGCGGCAGAGGTCGAGCCTTCGTACCGAAGGCGGTGAGGTTCAAATCCCCTGCCGGAGCGAAAAAAAGAACAGACACCTAACGGTGTCTGTTCTTTTTTGGTTGCGGAGGTGGGATTTGAAAGGCCCACTCGCGTCGCATAGTCGCCGCGTGTCGCTCGATACACTCGCTCCTTCGGCTCTTTGCTTTGGCTCCTTCGCTTCGCAAACACATCACGCCGTGATGTCTTTGCTTGCTCACCCACTCCCTCCCTCGCCTTCGGCGAGCGGAGGTCGTGATGGTTCAAATCCCCTGCCGGAGCGAAAAAAAGAACAGACACCTAACGGTGTCTGTTCTTTTTTGGTTGCGGAGGTGGGATTTGAA
>CALGCW010000291.1 GCA_937884385.1 uncultured Clostridia bacterium
CCTCCGTCAAAATCGAAGATTTTGCCACCTCCCTTTACACAAGGGAGGCTAAGGTTACATTGCTTTGGAAACGGGTCGTCGCTCGCTCGCGAGTCGCGTCGACCCCTACGGGATGTTGGTTTGGTGAATGTGTTGTCTCTCGCTTGTGAGTCACGCCATCCCCTACGGTGAATAAATGCAAAATGCAAAGTGCAAAATGCAAAATTTGGGTTTATCGGGGAGTTAAAAAAGTTACTTTGCTTTAAAACCCTCTCAGTCAGCAGAGCTGACAGCTCTCCCTGAGGGCGAGCCTTTTTACTCTTAAAGCCTGCATTGTCTCCCACGTTCTACCGGGCGAGCCTTTTTCTTAGCAAATGCTTGATACTAAAAGCCTCTCACTCCGGGAGAGGTGGACTTCAAGAATTATGATAATTATAGCGAAAACCGACGTTTTTGCTTGCAAAATGCGGTTATCAAACCGCAAGTCGAGTTTTCTCGGTGCGTCGGTTGTTCTTTGGTTTTTATGATACTTTGCACGCACCACGTAGACGGAGAGGGTTATTAAATTGTGTTTTGTTTGTTGTATTATAGCCGTTAGATACGGTTTCGGCTATGTATAAGAGTAGCAAATTACAGATTTTCGAACTGCCTGCCAACAGTGAGAAAATCGTTATGTGTTGTGATGCGTCACAACACAATTTGCGCGAAATTTTGCGGCGAAGCTTCCCAAAAAGTTTTTGGTTCTTTTTTCAAAAAGAACATATTCCTTCTCTTTGTAACTTCCCCAATCAATCAAAACGTGCAGGTAGTGTTCAAAAAAAGCCACCCGATGTGGGTGGCTTTGATTGTAGGTTTATTCGGTTGCTTCATCGGTGGGCTTTTCGTCCTCGATCGCTTCTGCTTCGGGAGCTGCATCCTCCGACTTTTCCTTTTCGGCGAGCTTGGACTCAAGCTCCTTGATCTTTTCTCTTGCTTCCTTAAGATCCCTTGCGTCCTGTTCCTTCTTTGCTTCTTCGGCTGCCTTTGCGGCATCCTCTTCTGCGTAATCCTCGTCAAAGTCCTTATCCTTAATATATTTTATAAGGATCGGGATATTAAGAACGATGAATGCCGCAGCGGTGAATCCGATTATATAGAGGATAACGGAGATAATGTATCCTACAGGTGGCTCCCAAAGGTAGAGCGCGTTATGCACGAGCGAATAAACGGGAAGGTCGCTTTCAAAATGGGAGCTGAGGAAGAACATATTAAATGTATGTGTTTCTGTAAGTCCCGTGAGATATGCGATTTCGTTGAGGGTGATAGCAATTCCCACCATAGTAATGAATACGGGAAGCGCTTTAAGAATTGTGGATCTCTCTGCCTTTACGTAGCCCGTATAGAACAAGAAGATTGCGATGGTTATCATTGAACCGTGGCATATCATAGTCTGAATGGAAATGCCAAGTGTTGGCACAAACACGGTTGCGGGATAGAACATAACTCCAAGTCCCGCAAAAAGTGCGTATGTAGCAAGATATGCCGCGAGATTTTGATTAATTTTGCCGCGCGTGAGTCCGCAGAGCAGACCGACAAAGAGTGGCGTTGAGCAGAATTGGAAGGGAAAAGCATACCACTGATAATCAAATGTGATGCCGTCCGTGTAGCCAAAGCTAAAGTTTATCTGCTTGTATATCTCAAAAACGAGCACTATGATCGCCGTGATCAGCACGACCTTTTTTACGTCTTTAATAACTCCGAGCTTCCAGAGAAGGCATAGCACGAACGCAGCGACAAGCGATGCCGCAAAAAATGAAAGGTGGAACGCACCGTACATTTCGGGGGCGGCGTCCAACTGAAAGTCCAAAAATTTTAAAATTTCCTGAATTACTTCCATATTTATCTCCAATCTGTAAGAATTCATATCTATTCATATTAATTTTAACACAAAATTGAAAATATGCAATAGTTTTTTTGAAAATAGTCAAATTTATCTTGTTTACGCCGCCCGTCTTCGACCTTTTTTATGTTTGTTTGGGTGTATATTGTAATAAAAACAAAGAAAAACGGTAGAAGGACGGTTCAAAATGGAAAAGAGGGAAGTAAAAAAGACGGAAGAAATCAAGAAAGCGCGCGTGGGTGCATCCCTTCGCTCTGCGGACAAGCGGGAGCTTGTCCTTTCGACTCTTCGAGCGCTTGCTTTTTGCGTTTTAGGGGTGCTGTTCGGCTCGGCACAGATGCTTTTTGAGACGGCTCCGCTTGGGTTTGCTCTGCTTGCCGCAAGCGCGGCTCAGGCGCCGTTTGTATTTTTGGGGCTTGCCATAGGCTCAATGTCGGGGGCGAAATATCCGCTTGTGCATATCGTGGGGGCATTTATCGTCGTTTTGGTGAGAATGTTCTCGCGCCTGTTTCTTGACGGGAGCGCTCAAACTCTTCGAAAAGAAACGAAGATGAGCGTGAGGGCTCTTTTTGCCGACATTTTTTCGGAGCATGTTTATCTGAGGATGATGAGTGGCGCAATAGGCGTCTTCTTCGTCGGTGTGTGGAACATAATCGTGGGCGGCTTTCGCTTTTACGATCTTTTCGGAGCGATATTCTATCTTATAGCGACGCCTGTATGTGTACTTGCGTTCAGTGCTTATTTTTTCGTCAGCGAGGAAAAGCAAAAGAGCAGGGAGAGCTTTTCAATGTCCGTCACGCGGGAGAGGTATTATAACGTTTCGTGCGCTCTGATCGTTTGCGCGCTCATCTACTCGCTCCGGGATGTTAGCTTTGTTGGAGTCGACGTGCAATTACTCGTGGCAGTCCTCGCAAGCCTTTATTCGCTTAAAAAAGGCGTGTTTTTTGGGGTGGTGGCGTCTCTTGCGTTTGGAATTTCCGTTTCCACCGCCGCCTCCCCGATGTGTGCGCTATGTGCCATCGCATATGCCTCGATATCGAAGCTATCTGTTTTCGGTGCGGGTGTCGCGTCCTGCATTGCGGGTGTGGTGTGGGGCTTATACACGGGCGGCATTGCCTTTCTCGGGGGTGGATTTCCCGCGCTTCTATGCGCTTCGATGGTGTTCTGTACTGCGGAGCGCGTGGGGATCTTTTCCGATATAGAGACCTTTTTTGAACCCAAAAAAGAGGGCGCTGTGCCCGTGCTTGATCAGACATTTATCGCGGAAAAGAGGGTGGATCTTCAAGAGAGGAGGCTGCGCGCGATATCCGAGTCGTTCTCGTCGCTTTCCGAGATATTTTACAATCTTTCATCAAAGCTCAAGCGCCCCACCGCGCTTGACCTGCGCCACATTTGCGAGCAGAGCTTTGACGACGTGTGCGAGGGATGTGAAAATCGCGAGCTTTGCTTTGGTGCGGAATACGGCTCGACCCTTGACGTTATGAAAAAGATGACGGTGGCCCTCCATTCCTCGGGCGTGGTGCAGGAGAAGAAGCTGCCGGAGTCCTTTAAGAAAAGGTGTAAGAGGGCATCGTCTCTCGTCGGCGCGGCGAACAAGCTTTGCGCCTTGGAAACGAAGCGCGCGCTTCAGAATGAAAAAACGGGGGTATTTGCCCTTGATTACGATGCGATCTCGCGCATACTCAACGATGCGATAGCGGAGAACGAGGACGAGTTCAAGATAGACTCGTCTATGAGCAAGAAGCTCTCTCGGGTCATTTCGGAGTCGGGATTTGGCGATCACAGCGTCAGCGTTTTCGGCAAGCGAAAGCTGAAGATACTTGCAAGAGGGCTTGATCTTTCGGAAAGAGCGAGTGACGTGACGGTGCTAAGAGCAAGACTTGAGGAAGCAACGCGTATGGCGCTTGCAGAGCCGACCTTTGAATTGTCCTTCGGAAGTGTGAATATGCAGACGGAGGCAAGGCGTGCTTATTCTGTTGACGGTGCTTTTGCGACCGAGACGGGAGAGGGCGAAAGGATGTGCGGTGATACCGTAAGCATTTTTGAAAACAAAAACGATTATCTTTACGCGCTTATCAGCGACGGTATGGGCAAGGGTCAGCGTGCGGCATTCGTCAGCGAGATGTGCAACGTATTCCTTCGCAATATGCTTGATGCGGGAAACAGGATGGAGACCTCGTTGCGGATGTTGAACAGCGTTGTTCGGGAGGAGGGTGGAACGAGCGAGAAGGAATGCTCCGCTACTGTGGACCTTTTGCAGTTCGATATGTATTCGGGTGCGCTCACTCTGATAAAAAGCGGCGCGGCTCCGACCTTCGTGCTTCGCCGCGGAAACGTGTTCAAGCTTGGCGCGCCGAGCTTTCCTATAGGGATCTTGCGCGCGCTTGATGCAAAGCAGATAGATATTGCCTGCGAGGACGGCGACATGGTCGTGATGATCAGCGACGGCGCGACTGCGGAAGGGGACGAGTGTGCCTATTTAGTGGATGCGCTGAAGGATGCAAGGCTTGCTGACGAATGCGCTTCGTCCATTGCTGACAAGCTCCTGCGCCGAGCCAAGGCAGAGGCGGCATCGGGAGGGGACGATATATCCGTTGTGGTCCTTAAGATCAAAAGAGAGGTCTGCAATTGGTGATAAAGCGCTGAAGTATTGACAAAATGCATTTTTTGTGGTAATATATTTACTCAAGGGCGGGACTTGAAGCAAAGACTTGTGCTTTTCCCGCAAAGAAAAAGGAGGGATCTCTATGAGAAAGCTGCTTGTTCTCGGACTTTCCGTTTTCTATATGCTGATGATGACTTTTTGTGAATATACGCCGACTGTGATCGATCATATTACCAATGAAGACAATTATGCGGAGATCACCGTTGAAGCGGTCTCTGTGGAATACAACGAAAAGGGATATTCCTATCTTGTAGCCACCTTGACGGATTATGGATATTTTGCGGATTTCTTCCGCATTACTCCCGAAAATACCGATCCCGAGCGCTTAAAGAATTTTCCTGTAAAGTTTAAAATAGTCACGACCAATGCCGAGACCCTCAAGGAAAGAGGCTTTTTTGAGGACATCAAGGGCGGAGAAAGGCTTGCGGTGCGCGTGTCGCATTGGAAGCACAACGAAATAGACTATTTTTACGTCGCGCAAGTTAAATCAAGCGACACCGTCTACCTCTTTTTCGAAGAGGGAATGATGGGAATGACCGACGCCGCAATCAGCATCAAGGAATTCGAATACGATAAGATATTAAAGCAGAAATAAGCAAAAAAGACCGCATTGCGGTCTTTTTTTGTTATAAGATGCAAAGTGTAAAGTGCAAAATTGGGGTTTATCGGGGAGAAGTTACAAAGAAAAGATTTTTCGCTTTTTTGAAAAAAAGCTCGCAAAA
>CALGCW010000292.1 GCA_937884385.1 uncultured Clostridia bacterium
GTGTTTCATCTGGTTTTATTTTAAACCTTTTTGTGCATTGATTTTGTAGTCGTAAATGTCGGGCGTGGTGTAATGCAACTCGCCCATCGTTTCGGTCAAATACTCATTCACCCCCTTCTTCATGCGAAACATAGTGGGCAAGAAACGGATAAGCTGATTCTTCTTAGGCACTTTCAGCGTTCCCTTCATATATAGCTTGGCTTGATAATCTTTCACTATTTCGCGATAGAGTGGCGCAAAGGTGGTTACACGATCCATCAACGAATCGGCCAAATGCTTATCTCCTTGCCATTGCGGCACAGCATTTACACCTTCGTCATTTGCCTTCACTTGCACAAATAGCAAGCAAAAAAGCCCCAACCATATACACAACAACCTCTTCAAGCGTAAAACGAATAAAATTATTGGCAAATATAACGATAAGCGAACGAGAAATATCAAGTTTACTTGAATATTTTTCTCTGTAAACACAGAAAATAGCCTCTGTTTACTGCATATATGGCAAAAAAAGAATACTTTTGCACCCACAACAAACAAAAGAGAGACAAAAATGTCAAAAATGAGATTCTTCGCCCTACAAGAATTGGCCAACCGCCGCCCTTTGGAAGTAAACATTCCCTCGAATAAGTTATCAGATTATTACGGAAGTCACGTTTTCGATCGCAAGAAGATGCAAGAGTATCTTCCACGCGAAGCGTATAAGGCCGTTACCAATGCTATAGAGAAAGGTACGCCTATCAATCGCGAAATGGCCGACCTCATTGCCAACGGCATGAAGAGTTGGGCAAAGTCGTTGAATGTAACCCACTACACACACTGGTTCCAACCACTAACCGATGGTACAGCCGAAAAGCACGATGGTTTCATCGAGTTTGGCGAAGATGCCGAAGTCATAGAACGATTCTCGGGCAAACTGCTCATCCAACAAGAACCGGATGCATCCAGTTTCCCGAACGGTGGTATCCGAAATACATTCGAAGCACGTGGTTATACTGCATGGGATGTATCTTCACCCGCCTTTGTGGTAGATAGCACCTTGTGTATCCCCACCATATTCATCTCTTATACTGGTGAAGCACTCGACTACAAAACCCCGTTGTTGAAAGCACTTGCTGCTGTAGATAAAGCAGCTACCGAGATATGCCAACTCTTCGACAAGAGTGTCAACCGCGTATATGCCAACTTAGGTTGGGAGCAAGAGTATTTCTATTCCTTTGTTTTTTATAATTACATATGCTATAAACATCACTGATTTTCCTGAAGAATATAAAAATATGTTAAATGAAATTTCAAGCCCTAAAAAAATGGACGTTGTTCAGAAGAAAAAGATAGAAGCTTTGTTGGGGGACTTTTTGTCTCAAGAAGGCGCGACGGATATTACCAAGCTTAATACCGAAGTGCTTCTTAAAAATAACGTCAATTATAAAGAATACGTAACTCCAGGAAAGGCGATGCTCAAGAGGTTTCTCATGCTTTTCCCGGAAACTTTGACAGTGGATGAAAAAACCGTTAACGGTAGCGTCTATTATTATTGCCGTAAAAACGTCAAAAAAGAACTGATCGACCTGGTCAAGCGAAATGACGGCAAAATGCTATTAGCGCATATTCCGCTTGAATTGTCGTCAAAATACGGTATCGACTATAAAGATTATTCGGGAGGAAGAAATCTGCTTGCATGGTTAAAAGCCGAATTTAGCGACAAATTGGTTTTTGATGACGAATATTGCATTTTGAGGGACGCAAAGCACGAAAAAATAGTAACGGCGCTGACCGATTTGATAGAGTCCAACGACGGCAAGTTTTTGTTGGCGAGCGTTGGTCCCAGACTTTTGTCTGATTATAATATTGACTATAAGGAGTATTCCAGGGGCCTTGCGTTGCAGGTGTGGCTGAAAAGCGACTATTTTAACGAGTTCGTTATTGATGGCTATAATTTGGTTTTGGCAAAAAATACTACTCCCATAGCGAAAGAGCTGTTGGAAGAAACGGAACAGATGCATTCGATGGCGTTTGTGCCGGAATTGGTCAATAACGCAACGGTTCTGCAAAAGTATACAGGTCAAACACGCTCAAGCAAAGAGTGGGCGGCTATGATAGCCCACAGCTTTTCTTGCGCCTTGTTGGGCGAAGCACTTTTGTATTGCTATAAAGTTGATGACCTCACGAAGATAGTATTTGATACGGGTATAAAGACGTTAGCGGGGAACAGTGTGTTCTGCGTATTGGTGCCTAACGCCGACGACGGTCATAGAGATCCGCACCCGTACGTTATGGAGTGTTTTTGCTGTGTTGAGGAAGATAACAGTGAGGTCTGCAACGAGATCAAGCAAAACGTTTCGGGTATTATTAAGCCTGACAATGCTTTTGACGACAGATATGAAGAGTTGCGGAACGATCTGGAAGTGTTGATCAGCTGTCAGGGTAAAATAAGCGCGCTCCTTCCCGAGCTTTCAAAAAGAATATCTGAAGGCGTTTCAATAGACGCCGATATTTTCAATCCAATAAAGGCTTATTATGACAAGTGGGCTCGCGCAAAGGACGCGATAGAATATCTTGGTTGGGAAGCCGAAGCTGCGATCAGTATTTCAGATCTTACCAACAGATTGGAGTATACGAACAGAAAGTCCGACGTGTTGAACAAAGCCGTAGATATGTTTGCGGATTTTGCAAAAGCTATATCCGAGCACTGCAGAAACAATCTGCTGGACGAAATGGCTGACATTGTAGATAAAGATATTGAAATCGCCCAAAAAGCATCTTTGGAAGAGTTTGCAGGCTTTGAATCGCTCCTTGCTACCTACGTCAAATTGATGGAAGTGACCGAATGTGATAGAATGACGCCCGAGCTTGCAGAGGCTCTTGATTTTGTTAACGGTCATTTTAATTCTTTACTTATAATGCCTGTTTTCAAATTGACGTTTTATAAAAAGACTGCAGAGGAAATGGGTATTACCGATAAAAACGTTCCCTCTGAAGTCCTAAAGCTTTTGTCACAGCTGGAAGAGATCGTTTCAAACGAAGAAGATGATCAGGAGGTCGTTTTGGTCGACGGTGACGAGTTGCTTGAGAATACGGTGCGCGGTTTAAATGCCGAAGGCTTCGCTCATCAGCTGCTGTCAATTCAAAGAATTTGTTCCACAAAGCTGGAAAAAGCAATAGCCACGGGCAATTACGACAGGTGCAAAGCGTTGGTGGCTAACGGAGAAGCTACAGACGGTTATCAGAAGACTCCCGAAGAATTTTTGAATGCTGTCGCCAATTTGGGATCAAAGAGCGCCGCTCTTACACTCTATGAATGTGGCAAAAGATTACTTGATCTGATAGGGAATCACAATAGAACCGCGGAGAAATTTTTTATTGCAGGATTGATGTCCGATCCCTCCGCCTGCAGCGAAGAGCTGTTGAATATCTACGCAAAGGAAAACAAAGCCGAAAACTTTTATTCGGTCTGGAATAAATACTGTTCCGACGTCGCTTTGTCAGTCGAAAACACGAAGTTTCTTTTGTATTCGCTGTGCACTAAGGGCGAAAATGAATTGAGGCAATATTTAAGGAAAAACGTCTGTTTCTTCTATATTCCTGAATACGCAGACTTTTTGTTGGAAATATTAAGCGGCTCTAATTATACCGAGCTGTTGGAAATATGTGAAAAACGCATTTCCCATATCTCCTCCATACCCGCTACGAGCAAGCTTGAAAAGCGGATCCTGGAGATATCGGAAAACTCCGAGTCTAAAAAAATAGTTGAATACATTAACTTATCTTTGTCGCTTGGCGAGTTGAACGGATATACCGCGGAAGAGTGTGAGAAGATGATATCTGTACTCACGTCTCACGAATCAAGCGAAGAGCAGTTTACCCCTATTGTCCGTCTGTACAACGTTCAGGGAAATAAGAATGGCACTGTGGAAAAGCTTGCGTGGGCATCATTGCTTGATAGCTTCAGTCACAAAAACTGCGTAGTGCTTTTGGATGTTTTGACAAACGCCGAGCGCTATGACGAGGTGTGTGAACTTTTTGAGTGCTATGAAAGCAATCTGATAAGAAATCATACGGCAAGGGAAATATACATCAACGCCTTGCTTAAAACGGGCAATTCCGGATTCTGCGAATTTACAAAAGATAATATGCAGGATTGCTTGAATCTGATCGTAAACAACAGACTGTCGGAAGCCGATTTCATATCTGCTATAAAGGCGAATAAAGACGCCGAAGAATTTGTTTTCTTGTGTGAACAGATCATCCGTATGGTAAGATGTATGGATAAAATTGTCTTAAAGAGCATTGTTGTTCTGTCTGACGATTTAAGAGATATAGCCATAAATACGGGCAAATTGGTTGATTTCGGTCTGGACACGAAGCAGATAGAGAATTTTGTTTCCACTTATAAAACGGACAGCTTCACCAGAGGACGCGACGTTTTAAGCTTGAGCGAAAGACTGTATTTGTTTGTCGGTCCTCACGAAGCTACAAGAGAATTTGCCGCCGTTGCCCTCAACTGCGGCTATAAGGCAGCGGAGTCTTTGCTGTGGAAGATCTATACCGATACCAATGACGTTGACGCAAAACTGAAGCTGCTTTCTCAGTATCCCGAAAGCAGAGAGGGAAGAGAGCGGGAATATTGCGATCTCTTGCTGAAAGATAAACAATACGAGACGTTTTTGGCGGAGGCGGAAACTCTTGATATAGACGGTTGGGAGTTTACTGTACAGGTCGTGATCGCGAAGTGCTATTTGGGCAAGGACGTTTCCGATGAGTTGGAATCTTTGAAAAACGGTATCAAAGATATTTCAGCAGAGGTCTTGAATCGCTTGATATCCGTATTGGTTGACGCTAAGCTGTTGAGTGAGGCGGAAGATTTTATAGTAGACCGTTTTGACG
>CALGCW010000293.1 GCA_937884385.1 uncultured Clostridia bacterium
AGAAACGCGGCTCTTTCCGCGTTTCTTTTATTTTCCTTGACGGCGCATTTTTCTGTAGGTTGACGGCGTATAGCCTGCTATCTTTTTAAATGTCTTTGAAAAATAGTTTGGCGAACCGAACGAAAGATACGCGGATATTTCTCTCACAGACAGCGATGTCTCGCGAAGCATTTCTTTTGCTTTTTCGATTTTCAGTTTTACAAAATAAGACATCACCGAGCAATCGGTGGTTTTTTTGAACTGCTTGAAAATATATGATTTATTGTAGTGTAAAGCCTTGCAGATATCCTCTATCCCAAGCCACTCGCGAATATGCTCCTTCATATACGCGATAACCCTGTCGGATATGCGTTCGTCGAACTGTTCTGTCGGCAAAAACACCGCCTCACCCCTACCCAGATCCGTTTCGTGACGCATAAGGTTGATCAGCAATATTTCAAGATAATTCTTTATCACCTGTCTGCCTCCCAACGCGGGATTGGACAGAAGCTTCATTCTTTTCAGCTGAGGATCGGAATATGGCAGGTCAAAGGTATTTTTGCTTTCCTCTATGATAGCGAAAATATAGCGCAAAAGGTTCTTTCCAAGGCGCATTTTCTTTCTCTCAAAGAAGTTGACCGCTTCACTCTTGCACTCAAAAGAGATTATAAATACGTTTGGCGCGCGTTTGCCGTCTGCCTTCAGCGAATGGCTCTCGTTTGGCTTGTGAAAAAGCACCTCTCCCTCCTTTAAAAGCTCTTCCTTGCCGTCCGCGTAGCAGATTATATCGCCCTTGTGAGCATATACAAGCTCCCAGAAATCGTGAGCTTCGGTGGGCGCTACAAAGCTTTTGTCAAATTCAAAATAATGGATAGTTATTATCTTGCTGATGACCAGCAGGTTTTCTATCTTGTGCTTATAATATTTTTTCTCCATACCCCAATAGTAACACAAATGTGAATACAAGTCAATAAATTATTTGTCAAAAAATATACTAAAAATATTTTGTAGATTATTTTACTCTTTTTGAGGATATATATGCATTGATTTTTCAAAAAAAAGAGTGTAGAATATATATTGTAAAATCAAATTCATATTTTACGGAGGTAATTATGAGAGTTTTAGCAATAGGCGCGCATCCCGACGATATCGAGCTCGCTTGCTCGGGCACGTTGGCAAAATGCGTAAAAATAGGAGATACCGTAATCGTATGTCACGTTTCTTCGGGAAATCTCGGTCACGTAGTCATCCCTCCCGATGAGCTTCAGGTCATTCGCGCAAACGAAGCGAAAAAGGCAGGAGCTATGGCAGGCATCGAGGTGATCTGGGGCGGATTCCACGATCTTGATATCTTTGAAAACAACAAGGAAGCAAGAGATAAAATGGTCGACGTCATAAAGTACGCAAACCCCGACTTTATCATCACTCACAGCCCCGACGATTATATGCCCGACCATACCGCAGTCTCCCGCCTTGTGTTCGACGCAAGCTTTACCGCAACTCTTCCCAATTATAAGAGTAAGTATTCCGAGCCCGCGAAGCTCGTTCCCATATACTATATGGACACGCTTGCGGGAGTGAATTTCAACCCCACCGAGTACGTGGACATAACAGAGGAGATCGAGCTTAAGATGGCTATGCTTGAGTGCCACGAAAGCCAGTTGACCTGGATGAGAGAGCACGACAACGTCGACTTCGCCGATATGTTAAGGACTTGCTCCAAATACAGAGGCTATCAGTGCGGAGTTGAATACGCCGAAGGCTTCAGACAGTGTCAGGTTTATCTGAAGGGCACAACGAAGAGACTTTTGCCCTGACATTGAGATCGGACTTGTAAGCTTTAAAGGGTTTGGAAACGTTTTTATACATTTTGGACATCTGCTTGCAAGTATCGCGCAGTCGTGTTATAATTAAACCGACGAAGAATTATTACAATCTTTCAATAAAAGGAGAATTATTATGGATTTTTTGTCAACTGTTAAGGGCTCTGCCCTTGAAGGATTTTACCCCGCAGGTTGGGATTTTGCTAAGATAGACGCTTGCGTAGGCGAGCCCGAGAGCGTCCTGAACCGTCAGGATTTCTGGAATCCCGAATTCAATCCCGTAAAGTGCTCTAACCTCAACGAGTTTGAGACCTATATGGGACACGAGATCGCTCTCAAGATCAAAGAGGCAAAGGATAAGGGCGAGAAGATCGCTTTCATTCTTCCCGTAGGTCCTATGGGAATGTATAAGTGGGTAGTTTACTTCCTGAAGGCTTGGAAGGTCTCCTGCGAGCACGTTTACACCTTCAATATGGACGAGTGGGCAGACGGAGAAGGTAACACCCTTTCCCCCGACAATCCCGGCTCCTTCCAGTACGCAATGGAGCAGGCGCTCTTCAATCCTCTCGGAGAATTGACTGTTCCCGCATGCCAGAGAAACTTTGCTACCAAGGCAAATCTTCCCACATACCCGGAAAAGATCGCGGCTTTAAAAGCAGAGGGAGCAAAGCTCGTTCTCGTTTACGGTATAGGAAGAATGTGCCATATCGCATTCTGGGAGCCCACCTTTGCGGCGGATTACGAGACCGCGGCAGAGTGGGAAAAGGCACCCTATAGGATCGGTGCTAAGATCCACCCCCTCACCGTTGAGCAGAACGCGCTCACAAGCTTTAAGTCAAGAACCACTCTCGTTCCTTGCAGAGCTAACACCATAGGCCCAGGTCTCTTCCTTCAGGCAGATTATGCTATCGGCGGTGCCGACGGAACTCTCGGACGCGGAATGCAGTGG
>CALGCW010000294.1 GCA_937884385.1 uncultured Clostridia bacterium
TTTTATGCAACCGTTTTCTCCGATGACCGGAAAACCCTGCTGAACATTTCGGCTGCAGAGGGTATGGGTTTTGCGGTGCTGGAGAACACGTTTGTCCTGTTGCAAGCACCCCAAAGCGCAACTGTTTTATGGGCGCTGATCCGCGGCTTCGGCACAGGACTGATGCACAGCCTATGTGCACTGATTGTGGGAATTGCTATTTCTTATGTAAAAAAGAAACGGAAGCTTTTCTACACCGGAACCTTTGCCGCCCTGTCTGCGGCAATTATCTATCACGCAATCTTTAATTCCCTGGTCACATCGCAATATCAGTATGTTGGCGCGGTGCTGCCAATTGTAACGTATTTGGTTATCGTATATTTTTTGAAACGTCAGAGAAAAAATAAAAATCTATAATCATCAGGAGGAAAGAAAATGAATACTTCAAAAAGAATCCTTTCAGGATTGCTTAGCTTGCTTTTGATCGCCGGCTTGGTGTTTACCGCAGTGCCGATGCAGGCTTTTGCAACCGAAGCAGACAGCACATCCACCAACAACATGATGAACGTGCTTCTCAATCAAAACGAAACACCGCCGGAAGGCTTTGATCCCGACGAAGAGGCAAACCCCTACGGTGATGGCAAAAACGAAGTCATTATGATGACAAAGGAAAACGAGCTTCTGTTATGGCGCAGTTTCCCGGATAATGCTTTGGATACCTTCAACTTCTATGAGAATGTTGGCGAAAACTTATATTCCGGCACGACTGCCAGCAATACTTGGTACAAATCCCACGATTTTAATGCCAACTATGCTTCTGCAGCAGCAATCCGCATGAAGTCCACAGGCAGAGAAAGCTATATTGCTATGCTGTATGTGACAGTCCAAAGTAGTACAGGAACAGCCTACCTCAACGTAGCTCTCCGAGACGCACAACAGAATCCCGGCAGTGCGAATGATTGGAATTATGTAAATATCTACAGAGAGAGTATCCCCTGGGATATTTATGCGCTGCCTCACTATGCTTACAAAAACTTTATCTCTATGACCGTCGGTGACTTTGACGGTGACGGAACAGATGACATTGCATTTACCGATGTGGATATGTCCGTTACAGTGCTGAATCTGGATGAGGATGTTAACGGTAAGCCTATTGTGAACGGCTCGGTGAATTATCAGCTGGAAACCCTTCTGGACACAGAAAAGGTTGTTGCCAATATCTTTAAGAATAACGGCGATATGGAAGAACGCCCGATCTTCTCTCTGGCAAGCGGCAATTTCGACCTGGATACCAAGGATGAGCTGGCAATTGCCATCAGCTCCAGTGATACCGATCCGGATGATTATTACGATTTCCGCAGCTTTACCACAAGTGTGGCTTCCATTGACGAACCGCTGAGCAGCACGGCAGCCATCAATAAGACCCAGATCTACACCATGCAGGATGCCTCCAACGCGAACACAGACCGGGATTATCATGTGATCTACGCGGGTCAGATCGCTACAGGTGACATGGAAGGCGACGGCTTGGATGAGATCATTGTTGCCGGTTATCCCGGTACGATCCATGTAAACAAGAACGGCAAGACCTCTGATAAATATGTGTTGGATGAGGATACATATGCTCTGTCTTATGTAAAAATCGGCAGTGATGGAAAGCTGGCCTCCGGCGACATTACCACCTGCGCAATGAATGAGTTCATTCTCGAGGGTATGTGGGAAAGCAATGATGTTTGGGTTCCTCTGACCGTGGCGACTGCTCAACTGGATGGCCCCTTTACACCTACGTATGTATTCGCCGGTGGCGACATCTATAGTTCCTACGGCGATCAGTTTGCAAAAGTACACACTTATGGCTGGTTTGCAGAGGATCGGGTCGGCACCGATGCCTATGTGGAAAACATCGCGGTTGGTCAATTCAACACAAATTACAAGAGTAAAGAACAGTTTGTTTTCTCTATCGCCATGAAGCAGACCGCTGACACGGACTACTATTATCAGCTGGGCATCATCGGCAAAAAGGATCAGACTTTCTTTGATAACACAAACGCCATCACAGGGCAGGATCACTGGATCGACGAGGAAGAAGGCAATGTTAAACCCAACGGCTCCGCATTTCTGATCCCCATTGCGGTGGACAATGATGAGGATGGCCTGAAGACTCGCTTTATCGGTACGAGCTATATGTACGCTGACCCCTCGGTGGAAGTGGTGATCCAAGCAGCACCTTATTTTGAAGAATTGGGCGACTGGAACGACCAGGAGGGCGCAACCAGCTTCTCCACTACCTCCGGCATTACTTTGGCAGATACCACAGGCGTGGATCTGTCTGTGAGCGCGGGCGTAATTGCCAAAGCTGATGCCGGCAATGGTACCATCGGTCCTTTTGCAGAGGTTGAGATTGACGCAGGTATTACTGCGGCGTTCAACTGGGAATGGGAACACGCTCACACAGAAACTTATACTACAACTTTTGAGGCGGGTCCTTACGATATCGTTGTTATCAAGCGCGTTCCGCTGATCAACTATGAATATCAGCTGTTTGATCCCATCACCGAAACATGGTCCGATAAAGAAGTAATGATCGTCTCGGCACCGCAGCGTCCCAGCTATTATAGCTTGACTGTAGATGACTATAATGAATTTGTTGAGCAGTATAACAAGGTTTATTCCGGCAAGTATGACGGTTCTTCTACCGTGCTGTATCCGATAACGGATGATATCCTGCCTCAGGATGCTCTGGGTAAGCCTGAAAACTATTTCAATACGCTGCGTGGAGGTGTTTACCTCAGCAAGGAGCTGTACGCCCTGTCCCATAGCGGCGGCACCACCGGCAGTGAATTTGTATCCGGTTTTGAGGAAACGGAATCCTTCTCCAGCGGCGGTGGAATAAGCTTCGAGGTTTCAAAGACTGTAGGCGTAGGATTTGTCTTTGGAGGAGGCTCCTTTGGTTGGAACTGGGGTTTTGAGCTTGGTGGTTCCGACGGCGACAGTGAGACACAAATCAACGAAACCGGCACCAGTGGCACGGTTGCAAACATCGACAAGAACGCATGGATGGCAGACGGTGTGGAAAGGGCAACCCTTGAGTCCTTCAACTTCAACTGGCAGCTGGCTATGTGGGAGCATGTTCTGCAAAAAACCGCCGACGAGGATCAGAAGGTTCCTGTCATCGGTTATGTGATTACGAATGTAACTCGGCCCAATTCCTGCCCGGATGATGTCTACGCAGCCGTGAAGGGCGATCAAGTGGAGATTAGCTGGAGTCCCATTCAGCAAGAGGATCTTGTGAATAATGATCTTTTGGTCGGTTATAAAGTGTTCCGTTCTATTGACGGCGGCGATAAGGAACTGATTGCACATCTGAAGGTGACAACACAGCCTGACGGCAAACAAACCTTGGAAACTCTGTATACCGATAATACGACGCAGATCGATGACGGAAAGATTTGCTCTTATAGCGTTGCCGCAGTTTATAACAAACTCAACGGCGAGACATATACCAGTATTGCCTCTGATCCCAGCAGCGTCGTTTGGGGCGTAG
>CALGCW010000295.1 GCA_937884385.1 uncultured Clostridia bacterium
ATTGCCAGCAATCTTTTCTTCCTCATGACGCATGCAGTCTACCAAATCCCACAGGAAATGGTCAAGCATATACAATAAAACATATACAGAAGGGTCTTGTCTAATCAGAATTTGGTAGACTAATCACTGTTCCTCGGACAAGTGTCCGAATAGAACGACCCGTCCAAGGAAGGCCTCCGAGGACGGGTCTGCGGTGGTGAGGCTCAATAAGGTCCAGGGGTATTACCCTCCGGGTCAGCATAGCCCGCCACCGCGTTTCGTCTAAAGGCTCAACAGTTGTACAGGTGTTGCGGGATTTAGGCTTAGTCTCCCGTTTTCAACCTCCAGACAAGGATAGTATAGCATGAAATCAGATACCGTGTATATAGGTGTCGATGTTTCGAAGGCGAAACTCGACGTTTACGTTCCACCGAAGAAGGAAGGTCTGCGGGCGGTAACGAAAGAACTCGAAAACAATGTCAAAGGATTTAGAGAACTGCGGAATCTAGCAAGAGTGGTTAATGCTACGGTCTGCATAGAGCCGACGGGCGGATACGAACTTGAACTGATAGCGTTCATGCACAGATTCAAGGTTCCTGTAGCATATGCCGACGCATTGCGTGTACGTCAGTTCGCCAAGGCTGAGGGCAACCTCTCAAAGAACGACACGATCGACGCAGCACTTATATCACGCTTTGCTGATAAGATCGGAGTACGAATCATCAATGAAAACGATATCGATACTGTTGAACTGAAACGCAAGACAAAATTCAGACAGACGTTGATGGATTCGCGTACGGCCTTGATTTGCAAGCTCGAGACGGAGATCGATAAGGAAATACGATCCATGATCGGAGAACAGATAAAACATCTGAACAAGCTCATCAAAAAGATAGAAGCCTCTTGTATGGAAACGGTAGAGAAAAACCAATCAATGAAAAATCTTGTATCTCGTTTTACGGAAATCGGCGGCGTAGGCAATCTTACAGCAGTTTCTATATTGGCGGAGCTACCTGAAATCGGAAGAATCAACGATGCAAAACTGAATCGGCTCGCAGGTCTTGCGCCAGAGGAAAAGCAAAGCGGTTCAAAAGAATGGCAGCGCAGGATTTGGGGAGGTCGAAAGGATGTTCGTAATGCGCTCTACATGGCAACCGTCGCCGGGATTATGTGGAATTCAATACTGCGGGACTATTATCGCAAAAAACGAGCGGAAGGACATCCTCATAAGTGGGCGATTGTCCCAACCATGCGCAAACTCTTGTCGCTTCTAAATCGGATCGCAAGAGATCCTGATTTCAGGCCGACTCCAGAGCCCGAATCCACGAAGAGACTCGCAGGAGTTGGACGAAAGAGAAAATTAGCCTAATTATGCGTGGCGGGTTTGGTTTTCCTTCCTTCCCTCTTTCCCCCCGCACCCCCCATTCACCTTGCTATCTTTTCCATGCGCTGACGCGCAATGGATGTAAAGACTACATACTTAAACAAGGGCACGAAATTTTGTGTGAAAATTACAGTTGCTGACCCTTTTGCCCAATGGCTGGACGGTCTCGATGAAACCGCCGCGCTCTGCTTTGAGACGCAAGTCTGGTTACGACATACGGCATATTTTGGTGCACTTTAT
>CALGCW010000296.1 GCA_937884385.1 uncultured Clostridia bacterium
AGATGGCGATAGAAGTTAAAAACAAAAATAAAAAATATTGTTATATATTTCCTGTGTAAAAAGAAAAAAAGAAGGGAAGAAAGAGGTTTTTACTGGTCATCTTCATTCAGAATTTCTTCCTGATGGGCGATGTATTCCTCTTTTTTGGGTCTCCCCCTCTTTCTCTCAGAATAAACATAAGGATTGAGGTGGATGGCACATTTAGAGATGTGTTTTCTGGTATAATCGTCGGTATAGAAGGTCATGTCCTTATTACAGAAAGGACAGCGAAGCGCGTTCGGTAACTTAACGTGTTTGTGACAACACTCACATTCGTAGTCATGCATGGTTATCATCTCCGGAAGCAGGCTCCCCCTGCGAATGGCAGTTCATTGCCCTGTACCCCCCAAGAAGGGTTAAGATAGTATACCAATTCTGTAGTATTAGATACTTATTGCGTACATGTTCGTATCGGTTGTGCATGACGTAAAAATAAAAGAGAAAAAGCCCCTGAAAAGGGGAAAAATTACTGTTTGGGAAGCTTCTTGATCTTCTCTGCTGCAGCAAGAATTCTTGCGTATTCTTCGTCATCGAGCAAACGAAGTTCAAGAAGTCTTTCGCCGTAGGGCGGATTACAGACTATGGTTGCGCGGCGGTCTTCCTTTGTTATTTTAAGCACATCGCGGCGGAATATTCTTATATGATCCTGCATTCCGGCGCGCTTTACGTTTTCGCGGGCGATATCAGTGCTATCAAAAAGCCAAAATAAGCAATGTAATACAAAACCATAATAGCGGTTACAATAATCGGCGCAATCAGTTTTTTCTGCTGTTCTTTCATACATTCACCGCATTATTTCAATTTTTGCAATTTTAGGGTATTAGCAATAACAATAAGCTGCATTCCTTTTTCAAGCGGGAGCGCAGGATCAACCGTTGTACTGATCTTATCACCGTTTCGTATTGCAACAACGTTAATAGAATATTTTTTGCGCAAGCTCAGTTCTATCAGCGTTTTACCAACCCACTCATCTTTTACGTCTATTTCTACCATAGACACTTCATCTGAAAGCTCTATCATTTCCGAAAATCCCGATGTGAGCAGATTTTTAGCAAGTCTTGTTCCCGATTCTTTTTCGGGAAAAATCACTCTGTCGGCACCCACACGGCTTAAAATCTTTTGATGCATTTCATTGCCGCATTTAACAATAACGGTGGACACGCCCGCTTCCTTACAGAGTGTTACCGCCATAACGCTTGCTTCAAGATTACTTGCCATCGCAACGATAACAATGTCAATATTGGATATACCAAGTCTTTTTACTGCCTCCGGCTCGGTAATATCGGCGCATTTGCATACAGGGATTGTTTCAATTGCGTTATTAACATTGTTTTGGTCGATATCAACAGCCAGAACCTCTGCACCATTATTTACAAGTTCTTCTGCAACAGCTTTTCCGTATCTGCCGAGACCTAGTACGGCATAGGTTTTATTGATGCTCATAAAAATTATCCCTTCTTATCCCACACTTATTTCTTCGATAGGGTGTCTTCCAATATTCTGATTATCCTTACTTCGCTTAAATGCAACGGCAAGCGATATCGGGCCTACTCTGCCAAGATACATCGTTATGATAATGATAAGCTTACCAACACTACCGAGAGATGCCGTAAGATTTCTTGTAAGACCTACGGTCGCGGTAGCACTAACCGTTTCATAAACAATATCGAGTGCATTTGCATCTGTTACCGCAGAGAGCAAAACCGTTGAAGTAAACATAATAATAAAGGACATACAGGTAACAGCCACCGCTTTGCTGACCGCCTGTTTTGTGAGCTGTCTGCCAAACACCTCGGTATCCTCTTTATTACGAATAGAGGCAATCGCTGCCACAATGATAACAGCAAATGTCACTGTTTTGATACCTCCGGCTGTGCCAACCGGTGAACCGCCAATAAACATCAAAAGCAAACATACGATAGCGCTTGCATTGGTGAGGTTTTCCTGCGGCACTGTTGCAAAACCTGCGGTTCTCGTTGTAACCGACTGAAACAAGGACACTTCGATTTTTTGAAACAAGGTATAATTGCCCATTGTTTGCGGATTGTTATATTCAAATGCAAAAATAAATGCTGCACCCACAAAAATCAAAATCAAGGTTGCTGTGATAGCGATTTTACTGTGCAGGGTAAGATCCCTGAAAAATCTCACTTTCTTCGTTCGCGCCTTTTTTAGTACTCTCAGCACATCCCACCAAACGATATAACCGATACCGCCCAAGATAATTAAGGCACACGTAACAACATTGATGACAGGATTAAGTGCATAATCGCAAAGACTGTTTTCGGCAATAATATCAATACCCGCATTGCAAAAGGCAGAAACGGAAGTGAATACCGATATCCATATTCCTTTTGCACCGAACTCAGGTATAAAAACCGTCATATAAAGCAGAGCGCCGATACCTTCTATAATGAGCGTTCCGGTTACAACCTTTTTTACGAACCGAACAAGCCCCGACAACGAATTCAGATTAAATGCGTCTTGCAAGAGCAGTCTGTCACCGATACCCATTTTCTTGTGCAGAAGTATCATAAGTCCTGACATAATGGTAATAACACCAAGACCGCCGATCTGAATCAGTATCAAAATTACAACCTGCCCGAAAACACTCCAAGAGGAAACGGTCGGTGTTACAACCAAGCCCGTAACACAGGTGGAGGTCGTTGCGGTGAAAAGCGCATCTAAAAAAGAAGTCGGTTTTCCTTCGGCCGAACTGACGGGAAGTGAAAGCAACAATGCACCTATCAATATTGCTATCAAAAAGCTCAACAATATAATATGTGTTGTTGATACCAAAAAACGGTGTTTTTTCATAAATTCATCATACCCCCCTAAATTAC
>CALGCW010000297.1 GCA_937884385.1 uncultured Clostridia bacterium
ACCCCGCAGGTATTATTAGGCTAGCCATAAGGTAATCGAACCAACAAGGTTTTAAAAGATAGATTTCTCCCTACTCATCGCCAATTTTTTCTTAAATATCCGCATATTCCTCAAAAAAATTGGCTTGATTATGAAAAAATCTATTCTTTTAAAACTGCTTCGCACCATACGGCAAATAAATTTTTGATGGATTTTTTAGGATTTTGCCGAAGGCAAGTAGGGACTTTACAAGGCGAAAGCCTTAAAAAGACACTAAAATTTATTGCTGTACGGCTTATGGGTTCGATTACCTTATGGCTAACCAAATTGAACAAATGCAATTGTTGGAAAAAAGACAAATTGTTATTGACATATACCAAAAACCGTGCTATAATTGGCATATACCAAAAATAAGGAGCTATGTGAGATGCCAAGACCGAGAAAATGCCGCAAGGTTTGCAGAATGCCCATTGCAGATACATTCGTTGCTAATTCAGCTAAAGAGGAAGCAGTCGTTTTGACCGTTGATGAATATGAGTGCATTCGACTCGTTGACTATCAGGGTTTTTCTCAGGAGCAATGCGCTGAATATATGCAGGTATCTCGTGCGACTGCACAGCTAATTTGTGATACTGCAAGAAAGAAGCTTGCTTCAGCTCTTGTGAACGGATATACGATTCGCATAGAGGGTGGTGATTACCATCTTTGTGACGGGAAAGAAACACACTGCGGATGCGGTGGCTGTCAAAAGCACTGCCAACGAAAAAGTGATGCGGAATAAATAACGTTTTTCATTCAAAATTAGTATTTAGGAATTGGAGGTATAAGAAAATAATGCTAAGCAAGAACTGGAAAAGCATCGTTGCCTTTTTGTGCATATTATTAGTCATAGCCTATACCTCTATCATTTTCTTGCCTCACGCACACGACTGCGTCGGTTCAGATTGTACTGTTTGCGCTTTGATTGAGACCTCACGTAACACGATGATCGGTCTTGTGCTTGTTGCCACAGTGTATCAATTAGCAAATATCTTGTTTACAATTTCATGCTCATACAAATCTATACCATCGGGCAATAACGGTACTCCCGTTGCGCTTAAGGTGAAGCTTTCGGATTAAGACTTGATTTATTATCAGATCAAATCTAAAATACGAAAGGAAAAAACATATGATTGAAATTAAAAATCTCGGCAAACAGTTTCAAAATGAGACCGAGATCGAATACCATGATATTACCTTTGAGACCGGTAAATCCTATATGCTGCTCGGCGCATCGGGATGTGGAAAATCTACTCTGCTCAATATGATCGCGGGTATTCTCTCTCCCTCAAAAGGCTCCATCGTGATTGATGGCGTAGAAATGAGTGCAGCCACACAAAAGATAAAGGACAAATTCAGAATTGGGAAGATCGGCTATATCTTCCAAGATTTTAAGCTGATAAACGATATGACGGTCGCTGATAATATCGGCATTCTCCGTCTTGAAGGCGTGGATATTTCGGGTATGGACGATATGCTCCGTTCCCTTGATATCTACGAAAAGAAAAACGCGAAGATCAAGCATCTTTCCGGAGGGCAGAAGCAGAGAGTCGCTATTGCACGCGCTCTTGTAAAGCACCCCGACATTATTCTTGCGGACGAGCCTACCGGCAACCTCAATTTTGCCATTGGCGAACAGGTTATTAAGGAATTGATCGAAGTCTCACGCGGCAAAACCTTGATTGCTGTCACCCACGATGACCGCCTTGCAAAGTATTTCGACGAAGTCATAGATATGAATGAAATGACCAGCGGAATGCGAGATACGGTTATCGGAAAGGAGGTAGATTGAGATGTTAAAATTTGCGTTAAAAAATATGGCGATCAAAAAGGTACAGATCATTCTGATCGTCCTCTCTATCGTAATCTCCGCAGGCATCGGCGTTCTTGCCTTTAACGTAGCAACTCAGGTTGACGAAGGTATAACCTCGGGTGCACAGTATTATTCCGCTATCGTCGGTCCTGCGGGTAGTAACACGCAGCTCGCTATGAATACTATGTATTTTACCGACTCTCCCGTAGGAACGATTCCATATTCGGTTGTATCCTC
>CALGCW010000298.1 GCA_937884385.1 uncultured Clostridia bacterium
TGCCGCGAAGCTGATTAAAGCTTTTTTGGTTACTTTTTTCTCGAAAAAAGTAACATCCCCAAAGCAAAGTAACTCCCCTGCAAATCAAAATTTGAACAGAAGGTTTTATGTCATATCAAAAGCGGACACCGTTCGGTGTCCGCTTTATTCATTTCATTATTCGCCCCAAATAGCGATCTCGCCGTTTTCGCCGTAATGCCAGAAGCCGCTTTCGGAGGTAGGCTCCTCGCTGTAATAATAGACGTCCGCGTCATCAAGCTCGGGGTTTTCGCCAATTATCATTCTGGGCATATCCAAAAGAGTGCACTTAAAGAATATCTCCTTTACCGCCTTACAGCCCTCAAACGCGCCGGCACTCATGCTTTCAAGATTTTTGTTAATTATTATCCTTTCAAGCGCCGCGCAGCCCTCAAACGCACCCTTGGCTACCGAGGTGACACCGTCGCCAAGATCGATCTGCTTAAGCGCAACACAATCCTTAAACGCAAGCGCGTCTATCGTCTTTACTCCCTTGCCCATTTTAACGCGATTCAATCTTGAGCATTCGCCAAACGTACCCTGCGAGATACCAAGTACTCCGTCGGGAATATCGACACCACCAAGAGAAGCACAGTTATAGAAGGCTTCCTTGCCGATGCTTGTAAGCGTTTTGGGAAGTGTGATATCATAAAGGTGAGTACAGTTAAGAAAGGCTTGGTTGCCAATGCCCAAAACACCCTCTGACACCTTCGCGCTGATAATATCAAGACAGTTAGCAAACGCGGCGCCGTTGATATTAGTCACCTCCTCGGGTACTACAAGCTCCCGAATGAGTGAGCCGCCAACGGAAAGCCTTTTTTCGTATGGCTGGGGGTGACCCTTTGCAAGGCTGAATTCGACCGAGCACCAACGCTTGATACTGCCGATCTCAATACCCTCAAGGGACGGGCAATCGCAAAATACTTCAAAGCCAAATATCTTAACGCTTTTCGGAATTGCCACTCTCTCAAGGGATATGCACCCTCTAAATGCCTCAGAGCCAATATCGCGCAAGCCTTCGGAAAGATCAACTTTAATAAGGCTCACACAGTCCGAGAAAGCTTTGATACCTATCGAAGAAATACTTGAAGGGAGGGAGATACGTTCGATCGAGGAAAGGCCCATAAAAGCCATCATTCCTATGCTCGTGACCCCTTGACCGAAGTCGATATCTTTAATCGACGAGCAACCAAAAAATGCTTCCTCGCCAATTATCGAGAGGCTGTCGGGAAATGATATACTCTTAAGAGATACACATTCGAAAAATGCCCTGCCCCCGATGGAGGTCACGCCCTCACCGAAGTTTATGCTTGAAAGCGACGAGCAAAAAGAGAACGCCTCGTAGCCAATTGAGTTAACGGAGCTTGAGAAAGAGACATCAACAAGGCTCGAACAACCAAAAAAAGCTTCTTTGCCTATGACAACGACACCCTTCGGAATATCGAGTGAGGTCAGAGAGGAGCAATTTTCAAACGCTCTGTCTCCAATGCTCCCTACCGTGTGAGGCAAGCTTATCTCGTGCAACGCAGGGCACTCCGCAAACGCGCGGAAGCCAATGCTCGTCACACCGTCGCTTATGGTCACTCTCTCAAGAGATGTGCAACCCGAAAAGGCGAGGTCACCAAGCGTCCTTACGGAATCACCGACGATTATATGCTTTACAGTGTCGCATCCTTCAAAAGCTCCCCTGCCGATAGTTTCTATTCCTCCGGGAATGCTTATAACTTCTCTTTTTCCGTTGTATTTAATTAATGTTTTGTTTCTTATCTCATAGATGGCGGAGCTTACGTCGTCTTTTTCAATGCTCGCACCGCAATATACGCAGGTGGGGGCAAGGTTAGAGACTCTGTTTCCGCACACAGGACAGTTAATTATCGGCATTTTACACCTCGATCACTTATAGTCTGTAAACAGTCTCATTTTTTACCGATTATATATTACCACACTTTTGCGCTCATTGCAAGTATAATTTTTTGGGACAGGCAAGCGAACGAATACGTTCATTTACCTGTCCCAAATCTTGTTTTATCTTTGCCCTGCAGTAAGCTTTATAAGGAGCATTCTGTTATCGGGCTGAACTGCCGCCTCGTGAGCCGCGCGGTTGCGCTTGATCTCACCGCATTTTGTGCATTTATGAACTATTACGAATCCCTTTTTGGGGTCGACCTCGGCAAAGATCGGCTCCATCTGCCCGCGGCAGGAATTATCCCTATCCCCGGGATTTACATCCACGTGAAGCGACCAAAGGCAGAACGGACAATGGTTGCGTGAGGAATAGCCAAGGGGCTCTACCTCTTTACCGCAATGGGCGCACACGAATGACGCGTCATTTTTGGTAAACAGCTTTTTTTCAAGATTTTCCATAATGCCTCCTTAAAATTCAAAATAGATATTCGGACGGTAATCCGAAGAAGATATATATACAATGCAAAGCACGAATATCGCAACGAGCGCCGCATCGCACACAGCGGCAAGAACGGTGCCGCTTCGCTTGCCCGCAAGCCTCTCTTTAAGCTTGAAATAAGCCTCTCTCGGATACGGAGTTGACGCAAAGGCGAGGATTGCAATGAGCAGCATATTGCGAACAAGGGTATAAGAAAACTCAAGGTTGGACAGGGGAAGACCGAGACCGCCGAACATTCCCAAAAAGTATGAGGAAAAGGCGCTCCAGCCTCCAAAATCGGGCTTGAAATAGAAAATGAGCCATCCTATGAGTATAAAAAACAGCGAATACGCGTGAGAAATGAAGCTTGGGAGCTTATCGAGCCATCTTTTGAGAAAAAGCTTTTCAGCTACAAGCAAAACGAAATAATAAAGACCCCAGATAACGAAGTTCCACTCCGCACCGTGCCAAAATCCCGTCAAGAGCCACACGATAAGCAAATTGAAAACGAGCCTTTTCGTGCCGTGCCTGTTTCCGCCAAGGGGAATATACACGTATTCCTTGAACCAGGTCGAAAGGGTCATATGCCAACGCCGCCAAAACTCGGTTATGCTCCTTGATATATAGGGGTAATTGAAATTTTCAGGGAAGCGGAAGCCAAGCAGCTTGCCAAGTCCGATTCCCATATCGGAATATCCCGAAAAATCAAAGTAGATCTGAAACGCATACAGGATTATGCCCAGCCACAGCACAAGAACGCTCGCCTGCCCCCTTGGAATATCCTTTATCTGTTCCCAAAGTGCGCCTGCGGTATCGGCAAGCAGTACTTTTTTGGCAAGACCGATACAAAATCTCCTCATACCGTCGGCGGCACCGTCAAGGGTGCATTTTCTTTCGTTCAGCTCCCTGTCAACGTCGGAATATCTTACAATAGGACCCGCAATGAGCTGTGGGAACATCGAAACGTACGCGCCGAAATTGACAAAGCTCTTCTGCACGGTGCTCTCTCCCCTGTAAACGTCGATAATGTAAGACATTGACTGGAAGGTATAAAACGATATGCCTATAGGAAGCGCGATGCCCATCGGCTCGACAAAGTCAAGCCCCGGTATCGAAGCGAGATTTTCCAAAAGGAAATCCGCATACTTGAAAAAGCCGAGAGTCGCTACGTTTATAGCTACACCCAGGATGAGCGCGCGTTTTTTTGCGGCGGCATCCTCTGCCCTTCCGATGAGATAACCGAAAACGTAGTTGACGATTATAATAAACATCATTATAAGCAGATATACGGGCTTCTCCCAGCCGTAGAACACAAAGCTTACAAGAAAGAGCGCAAGGTTCCGATATCTCAGCGGTACCGCAAAATATAAAATAAGAGAAAGGGGTAAATATAAAAACAAAAATTCATTGGATGAAAATACCATATTTATTCCCTTTCTCTGTTATTCAAATATCCTTATTAAGTATCTTGGCAAGCTCGCCGTCACTTTCAAGCATCTTGCCTATTCCTATGCAAACGCTTTCAAGCGGCTTCGGCGCTACTGCTACCTTGACGCCAAGCTCCGCGCTTACGTAGTCGGCAATTCCGGGAAGAAGCGCGCCCCCGCCCGTAAGAATTATGCCGTTATTGCAGATATCACTCGTCAGCTCGGGCGGTGTTGCCTCAAGTGTGAGCCTTATCTGATGAACGATCGAAAGAAGCGCGGGCCTTATCGCATAATATATCTCCTTGCTCGTTGCAACGGATGCGATCACCATTCCGTTGTTGAGATTTCTGCCTATGACCCTGTATTCGCCCCTGTTTATCTTGGGGTGCGCCACACCGATCTTTATTTTAAGCCTTTCGGCGGTTAACTCGCCGATCTCTATTCTTCTTTCGTTGTGGAAATAGTTCATTATCGCCCTGTCAAGGGTCGCGCCCGCGATCTTCTGGGAACGCGATACCACGATGTCGCCAAGGCTTATCACGGCGGTCTCGGTCGTGCCCTCTCCAATATCAACTATCATCCTTCCCTTTGCGCTGAGCACCTTGCACCCTGCGCCGACCGCCGCCGCAAGAGGCTCTGCAACGAGAGAAACGTTCTTCGTGCCCGCGTCGTATATCGCCGTCTGCACCGCGCGGCGCTCGACCTCCGTTGCCTTGCAAGGAATACAAACGTATGCGTCGGGGCGTGAGAAGAAGGAAGTAAGCTCAGTCTTCTCAAGAAGCCTTGTGATAAACAGCGTGGTGTCGTCCATATCCGCTATGACTCCCTCGCGGACGGGCTTTGAGACCTTTATCGTGTCAGGGGTCTTGCCGAGCATCTTTTTTGCAGGTGCGCCAAAGCACAGATCCTTGCCCGTGTTTTTGTCTATTGCTATGACCGTTGGCGTGGAGAGAATAACGCCCTCGTCCTTCAGATAAACGAGCGTATTCGCACTGCCAAGATCTATTCCGATCTGCTTTGCCATATTTCTAAACCCCTTTCCTTGTATTTTTGTGTCGGTTTCCTGATTTTATACTCTGTCAACGTTTATTACCGCAAAATATTTTTCGTTGAGAGATTTGATCTGCGCCTCGATCACGGACGAGATCTCCTTTGACGTTCTCGCGTCCTCAAATGGAACCTCAACGTCAAAAATTATATTCGTGTGCGTTGGACCCGTCACACATCTGAAATCGTGGATATGCCACCTTTCGTCAACGGCTTTGATGCTTTCGATTACGCGCCCCTTAAGCGCGTTTATCTCCTCGTTGTCGGTGACGATGGGGTCCATATGTATCGTACAGGCGATATTATGCTCTGCAAGAAGCTCTTTTTCAATATTGTCAATAAGATCGTGCGCCTCGAAAAAGTCGCCCTTGCCATCGACCTCCGCGTGGAAGGATGCGATGGTCGCGCCCGCACCGTAGGTGTGCACCATAAGATCGTGGATGCCAAGGATCTTGTCGTTTGAGAGCGCGTGCTCCTTTATCGTCTCGATTATCTCGGGGTCGGGTGCCGCGCCGAGAATGATATTTTTGTTCTCGTTGAGTATCTTAAGTCCCGCTATAAGGATAAATACCGAAACTACAAGTCCAACGTATGCGTCGACGTTGAGATCAAATATCATCCAGACGAGCGCGGAAGCAAGAGCTGCCCCCGTTGAGAGCACGTCTGAAAAGCTGTCTGCCGCAGCCGCGCGAAGGATCTCGGAATTTATCGTTTTGCCAACACCCTTATAGAAAAATCCAAGCCAGAGCTTTGCAAGTATCGAGAGCGCGAGAACTACGGGAACTATAAGGCTCTTGCTCATAGGCGCGGGCTCAAGGATCTTAAAGAAGGATTCCTTAAGCAAATCAAAGCCGATGAACAGAACGATAACGCCGACCGCCATGGAGGCGATGTATTCTATACGCGCGTGGCCGAAGGGATGCTTTCGGTCTGCGGGCTTGCCGGATATTTTAAAGCTGATAAGTGAGATAAGGGACGAGCCTGCATCCGAAAGGTTGTTTATAGCATCCGCGGAGATCGCCACGGAGCCAAAAAGCGTGCCTATAAGAAATTTGCCCGCAAAGAGCAAAATATTAACTATTATGCCGACGATGCTCGTAAGCGTGCCGTATGACTGCCTTACTTTTTTGCTTTTTGTGTTTTCGGCATCCGCAATAAAGAGTTTTATCAATAATTTAGTCAAGAAAACATCCTCGATTTCTTATTTTTTAAAGATTTTTTGAAAAAATTTACAAGAAACTCTTTTCAAAATCAAATAAATGTATTATAATTGGTATAGATATATTTATTATACTACTATTTTGAATTTTTTTCAAGAGCAATTACACTTTTTTAACAAATAGATTTGGAGGTTTTATTATGAAAAAGAAATATACCCTCACAGTTGCGAATACACAGATAAACGTAGTAACGGAAGAGCCCAAGGAAGCAATAGATACAATAGTCGGAGTGGTCGATCGCAAGATACGCGAGATCCATCTCCATTCTCCAAGCTGCTCGCGCGTTGATGCCGCGATACTTCTCTGCCTCGATTACTGCGCAGACAAGCTCCAGCTTAAGAAAAAGCTTAAGCAGGCAAACGCGGAGATAGAGAGGCTTGCCGTTCTCAACGAGGCGGCGGCAAGAGAAAACGCGGCCCTTGAGCGCGAGATAGAAACGCTTCGCAGAAGCCTTAATATGTCTCCTGTAGTAAAGAACTCTCCAAAGACCGCGGCGGCTCAGCTTGCTTTTGACGATCTCGGCGAGTCGGAAAACGAGCCCCTTGTCATCATTACCGAGGATGCTTTCGATGCCGTAAAATCAGAGGAAGTAAAGGACGAGCCCGCAGTAGTTGAAAGCGCAGTCGATAAGATCCTTGCGGACGAAGCACCCGAAGAAAAGACTGAACCCGCAGAGCCTCCGGAAACAGCCGAAGAAGACCGCACGGCAAGACGTGGCAAGAAGAAAAAGGTGCGTTCAATGTTCGACCTCATCTCATTTGACGATATTTAAGGATTAAAATGAAGGATAACAGAAAAAAGCGCCCCGCATATCCGGGCGCCGGCAATATGGCGCAAAGCCGAAAAAACTCAAAGCCCTCACAAAGAAGTGGGGCTTTGAATTTTAAAGGGGAAAGTATCCCGGGCGTGGATATTGCGAAAATAATAGTACCCACGGGAAAAAGGACACCCAGCAAGCTACCCGAGCTTCTTGCACCCGCAGGGTCGATGCAAGCGCTTCGCGCCGCCATCGCGGGCGGAGCTGACGCGGTATATTTCGGCGGCGGAGATTTTAATGCGCGAATAAATGCAAAGAATTTTACAAACGAAGAAATAAAAGAGGCAATAGATCTGCTGCACGCGTGCGGAAGAAAGGCATATATCACGCTGAACACCCTCGTTCACGGACGCGAGAGTGAGGAGCATCTGCGCTTTGCAGAGTTCGTCTATCTCGCAGGGGCGGATGCACTCATCGTAGCCGACCTTGGCAGTGCCGCGGCAATACACCGCCATCTGCCGCGCCTTGAATTGCACGCATCCACACAGATGTCGGGGCATAATCTCGCGCAGGCGGAGCTTCTCTCAAGGCTCGGATTTTCAAGAATGGTAGTCGCACGCGAGACCGCGCGCGAGGATCTTAAATATCTTGTGCATAACTCTCCCATTGAAATAGAGATGTTCGTTCACGGCGCGCTCTGTGTGTGCCATTCGGGACAATGCCTTTTCTCGTCCATCGTGGGCGGAAGAAGCGGAAATCGCGGAGAATGCGCCCAACCCTGCCGTCTTCCCTATCGAGGAGAACACGGTGAGGACTTTTACCCCCTCTCTCTGAAGGATCTTTCGTATGCGTCACACGTGACGGACCTTATCGATTGGGGCGTATCGTCTCTTAAGATCGAGGGCAGAATGAAATCTCCCGAATACGTGTTTGGCGTGGTACGCGCGTTCCGCACTCTCCTTGACGAGGGCAGAAACGCAACGCCCGCGGAGCTTTCGGAGCTTGCAAAGATCTTCTCACGCGGCGGCTTTACCGACGCTTATTACACAAAAAAGATCGACTCTAATATGCTCGGCATACGAAGCGAGGAGCAAAAGCAAATTTCCAAAATCTCGCTTACCTCAAGCGAAAAAATCGACGCAGCCTCCCCAAGAAGATTAAAGATATCAGCATTTGCGCAGATAGTATCGGGAGACGCGTCTTCCCTGCGGCTCGACTGCGGAGATATCTCTGTGACCGCCTACGGTCCGATCCCGGAAAAGGCAATAAACGCGCCGCTGACCGCTGAAAACATACAAAAAAATCTTACGAAGTTCGGCGCGACGCGCTTTGAGCTTGAAGAATACGTTGCCCTAACGGATGATGATATCATCCTGCCCGTCAGCGCACTCAATGCGCTCCGTCGCGAGGCTTGCGCCTTGCTTGAGGAAAAATTGGCGCAAAGTGAAGAGGACGAGCGAACAGGATACGAAAAGTACGTTGCGCTATCTCCAAAAGGCAAAAAGAAGGCTCAAAGAAGCGCACGCTTTTACCGCCCCGAGCAGATAACGGAACGTGCAAGGGATTATTTCGATATGATTTATCTTCCGCTTGACCGATTTTCGGGCGAATGCGAGGGAGTCATCCTTCCGCCCGTGATATTTGACAGCGAAAAAGCCAAGGTTGAGGCTATGCTTTCGGGAGCGAAGAAAAACGGCGCAAAATATGCCCTTGTAGGCAATCTCGGCGCGTTGGAGCTTGCTGAAAAATACGGCTTTGAAATACACGGCGACTTCCGCTTTAACGTATATAACAGCGAGAGCGTTGCGGCACTTGAGTCGCTCCGGGTCGGTAATACAATCCTCTCCCCCGAGCTTACCCTGCCGCAGATGCGAGACATCGAGGGCGACACATCCGCAATAGTTTACGGCAGAATTCCTCTGATGCTTCTTGAAAAATGCGTGACAAAGGAGCTTGGCTCTTGCGCGGAATGTGGAACGGATAAGCTCGCTCTCACCGACAGACGCGGCGTCTCTTTCCCTACCTTGCGTGAATTTGAGCACCGCAACGTGATATATAACAGCGCACCAACGTATATGGCAGACCGCGAGTCCGACCTTGCCCGCGCAAATATTATAAACCGTCACTTTGTGTTCTCCACAGAGAGCAATGCTGAAGTTGATGCCGTTATCGATGCATACAGAAACGGCACTCCCCCAGCAGGTGGTCAAAAAATAAGGAGAATTTAACTCTTTTATCCTTGACAACGCAATGTTTATTTGCTATAATATACATTGCGTTTAACGAGATGTGGCGCAGCTGGTAGCGCGCGTGCTTTGGGAGCACGATGCCGCAGGTTCGAGTCCTGTCATCTCGACCATAAAATAAATCCTTGCCCTTTATGGGTGAGGATTTATTTTCGTTTTGACAGGACTCGAAGGGGAGCCGGCAATGAATGACAGTCCGGTGGACTGTCAGAACCGGCGGAACGCCTTGTCCGCAGACAAGGCGAGTCCTGTCATCTCGACCAGAAAAAGACTCAGGATTGGATACAATTCTGAGTCTTTTTCAGTTAAATCCGCCTGCGTCGGAATAAATCCACTTCGTGGATGAAATCGCTACGCGATGAAATCTTGCTTCGCAAGGTTAAGGGAGGCGGATTTAATTTCATCTGAAGCCGTAGGCTGAAGATTTCATCCAAACTTGTTTGGATTTCATCCTGCAAAGCAGGATTTCATTAAATTAACACGCTTGCCGAGATTGTTTCGTCCTTGCGAGCTTTTTTGTTTTTACCCATAAAATACAAATCGTTCACTTTATACCCCTTTCGTTCAATTTATGGGGTGTCGTTCAATTATTGATTTATTAAAAATTCCTTGATTATTGTTGATTTAAGTGCTATAATAAACTCACCTAAAATCAAGAATTTGACGGCCACTTTTAAGATGATTAACAAATTAGGAGGAGAGCTTTATGACTAAAAAGAAGATTATTCTTGCAACGGTAGTGTTCTCTATTTTATTGGCTATAGGGGTAAGTCTTACATATATTTTTGCTGTGGCATTGCCGCAAAAGCGAGAGAAGGAGCAATTATTAAAAGCGGTGCAGGAGTATTATGACGCAAAGCTTGCTATGTATACAGCGGAAAACGAGAAATATGATGACTATGAGGTGGACGTTGCATTCCTTGGCGACAGCCTTACCGACGGATACGATCTTGAAAAATACTTTCCGCAATATCTTGTTCTTAATCGCGGAATTGGTGGTGAAACGACCTTTGGTCTTGAAAAACGTCTTAAGGTATCGGTTTATGATTTAAAGCCTAAAGTGGCAGTAATGCTCATAGGGGCAAACAACTTTGATACAATGTTTGATAACTATGAAAATATTTTGAAGGGATTTAAGGAAAATCTGCCAAATACCAAAATAGTATTGCTATCTCTTACATCTATGAGTCAGGAATGGGGCAAAAATAATCAAAAAGCAGCTTATAACAACGTTAAAATAAAGCTCCTGTCAGAAAAATACGGATACGAATTTGTCGATCTGTATTCTCCACTTTTGAATCTTGAAACAGGTGAAATATATGCAGAATATACGACCGATGGCGGTCACTTAACATCCGCAGGATACGAGGTGCTTACAAATACGATAACTCCCGCACTCGAACAACTATTAGGTAGATAACTGCGCTTAACAGCATTACAAATTCCAAT
>CALGCW010000299.1 GCA_937884385.1 uncultured Clostridia bacterium
GGAGTTGTCGAGATCGGTCACAAGGCTTTTTGCGAGACAAAGCTCAAGGAAGCGGTACTGCCATCCACTCTTAAGAAGATCAGTTCATTCGCCTTTTCAGACTGCCGCTATTTAAAAAGAGTCACACTCCCCGACGGAATTGAGGTGCTGGGCTTCTATGCCTTCGCGGACACGGGAATTGAGGATATCAATTTTCCGGACAGTCTTATGGAAATTGACAATGCCGCTTTCAGGGGCACTCCGTTTATGGAGAAGCTTAAGGACGAACGCTTTGTTGTCTTGGGTGAACGTTTCCTTTGCCTTTACAACGGTTACGACGAGACTATTGAGGTTCCCAATGGAGTCGAGGTAATCTGTTCAGGTGCTTTTACCGACAGAAAATCCGAAGACTACCCTTATTTTCTCACACCGACAAGAATCATTCTGCCCGATAGCGTGAAACGGATTGAGGAAGGTGCTTTCAAATACTTGCGCGGACTAAAAGAGATCAATCTGCGCAAGGATTTGGAGATTGCCGAAAACGCCTTTGACTACTCGGGCTATGAGGGAAAGTTCAAGGCTTTTCTTGCCTCCAAGGGTGAGCCAAAATGAAGAAATTAGCAAAGCTTTGCAAAGAATACATAGAACAAGGCGGTGAGCCTATCGTAAGCGCAGCCTTCGGGCTTCGCATGGCAGAGATCAATATGAGTGAGGTTCAGCTCTATATGCTTGAGAATAAGGACGCTTCATTCAATGAACTGTTATTTATGTTGATAGACAGAACCGGACAAAAGGATAGCGACGTTTACAAGAGAGCAAGGATCGATCGAAGACTCTTTTCCAAGATCCGTTCGAGCAAAAAATACGTTCCGTGCAAGAAAACGGTTGTTGCCTTGTGTCTTGCCCTTGAGCTTTCGAGAGAAGATGCGGACGCGCTTTTGTCTTCTGCCGGATACAGCCTGTCAAGATCGGAGGAATACGATCTTGCTATTGCATTTTGCATATCACGACAGGTTTTTGATTTTAACGATATTAACGAAATGCTTTATGAGCTTGGATTTGATGTGTTTTAAAATGTCGCTGTAAAAGCGACCACGGCAAAGGGGAAACATGAGATAATATAGCCACAAGGAGGGATAAGCATGAATAGTATTAGATTGAAAACGAGCTACGTGGATGAGGAACTCTCTATCGGCGCATCCAAGCTCTTCGGCGCACCCGATATTTTCGATGGCTTTGAATGGCCCACCATTGAGGTGGACGGCGAGGAATATGATCTTTCCTTTATCGGACAAATTAATCTTGCCGAAGCTACAAAATTCGATAAGGACGGTGTTCTGCCAAAGAACGGAATGCTGTACTTCTTCTATGATCTTGACGAAATGCCTCACGATCCGAGCGACGAAAGTGCTTGTCGTGTGATTTATCACGAAAGAGATGATGACCTCCACGCCATCAGCTACGTTGATGAGGACGGCGAAGATATGTCCTTCAGAGAAATGAAGGTAGAATTCGAATGCGTCGAGGCTGGCTTCCTGGCAGATGACAGAGAAACTCACCTGCTTCTCGGTGAGCCTTCCATGGATAACGGCTTTTGGTACGAGTGCATCGACGGCTGGCAGATGCTTTTCCAGCTTGATTCGATGGAAACGGATGATGTTTGCATCAATTTCACCGACGAAGGCTTCCTGTGCTTCTATATTGACAAAGATAAGCTGAAGGTGCAGGATTTCTCCGACGTGAGAATTATGCAGATATACACTTAAGGAGGCACGTTATGGCTGAGAAAGTAAAATGCCCGTATTGCGGAAGTGAAAACGTAACCCGTCTGGACGGAAGCGGTGCTGTGAAAAAGTACGGTCCCGGTGTTATGATCGACATTGCGCCCGATATCCTTCAGTGCAATAATTGCAAGAAGGAATTCAGGGATAATGTGTTCGATGATCTGACGATGGATGAGGCTCTTTTGGAGCAGAAGGATGACTGACTATGAAAATTAAAATCGTTGAGTATTTTTGGGCTGTCGGTCACAGAACAAAGAGAAAAGGCACGTATAAGCTGCCACTTATTGAAGGCAAAACAATAAAACCGCACTTCGCCAATTTAAGAATTGACAAGGTGGAAGAAGATAAGGTTATCGTGTCTTTTAACCGTGATGACGGAACGCTTATCAAGGAGCTTGCGGTCGAAAAAGGCAAACAGAATTATTACCGCCCCATGTCGATGGATGGGGGCTATGAATACATATTGAAATTTACGAGATTTTAACGAGCGCTTTTTGGTCAGGTCTTTTCGGGTTCTGACTTTTAAAGCACGAATGAGGTCGCAAGAATGCGCGAAAGTCAATCTCTGAAAATGAAAGTTTGCTACAATTGATTGATGCCCGCTTGCGATGGTGATATAATAAAACAACGGCTGATTCTCTCGGCCTACAATACAAATAGGTGGAGTTTCATGGAACGAAAATTAAGTTATAACAAGCTTTGGAAGCTGCTCATCGACCATAAAATGAGCAAGGGCGATTTGAGAAAAGCCATCGAACTGGCGCCAAATACGATGACAAAGCTGCGCAGAGATGAAGAAGTGTCAATGTCCGTTCTGATCAGAATTTGCGAGTATTTTGGCTGCAACATCGGTGATATCGTAGAGCTGGTTTAGAAATGTCGCTCCTACAGCGACCAAAGGAAAAATTGAAAACAGTATAATATAAGTGTAACAGAGTTACACGGCGCGAAGGTTCAAAACCACTTTTTAATGGAGGAACGATCATGGATAAGAATGAATTCAAGAGTTTACTCGAAAAGGCAGAAAACGGCGACGCGAACGCAATGTATCTCGTGGGGCTTGCATATGAAGCAGG
>CALGCW010000300.1 GCA_937884385.1 uncultured Clostridia bacterium
TGCTTGTTCTCAGTACGTTGTTGGGCGTTGCGTTGTATCATTTCGGTTTTACCGATTCCAATATTATTCCGGTATATATTCTCGGTGTACTGCTGACCTCCTTGTTTACGAGAGGATATTTCTGCGGCATCGTCGGCTCACTGCTGAGCGTTATGCTCTTTAACTTCTTCTTTACCGAGCCGCGTTTAACCTTTCATGCATATGACTCTAAGTACACCGTTACATTTGCCATTATGCTGGCGGCATCCATCATTACCGGAACTCTGGCATCTAAATTGAAATCCCACGCCAAACTGTCAGCTCAGGCTGCATTCAGAACAAAGGTGCTCCTCGACACGAATCAGCTTTTGCAAAAGGCGCAGGACAATGATGATATCTTCAATATCACAGCAACACAGCTGATGAAGCTGCTTAACCGTTCTGTTGTGATGTATTCAGTAAAGGGAGATAAGCTCTCTAAAGGAGCGCTTTTCCCTGTAGAACCGGATGGTATCGGGGATGACTTGTTTACATCAGACGAGCATACTGCTGCTTGTTGGGTACTTGAAAATCACCACCGTGCCGGTGCTACGACCGAAACATTGAACAAAGCGAAATGCCTTTATATGGCGATCCGCATCAACGAACACATTTACGGCATTGTGGGTATCCATATTAACGGTAAACCTCTTGATTCCTTTGAAACCAGCATTTTGCTCTCTATTTTAGGAGAGGGCGCTTTGGCTCTCGATAATAACCGCAATGCAAAGGAAAAAGAGTTGGCCGCTGTTCTTGCCAAGAACGAGCAGCTTCGTGCTAATTTGCTTCGTGCAATCTCCCACGACCTGCGCACGACTCTCACTTCCATTTCAGGAAACGCAAGCAACCTTCTTTCTAATTATGACAAGCTGGATGAAGAAACGAGAGTGCAGGTTTTTACCGATATCTTCGACGATTCTCAATGGCTGATCAGTCTCGTGGAAAATCTGCTTTCGGTTACGCGAATCGAAGAAGGCAGAATGAATTTCAATATGTCGGTGCAGCTGATGGACGAGGTCATCGACGAGGCAATGAAGCATATCAACCGCAAGGGTGCCGAGCATAACATTACCGTTGAATGCAGGGACGAACTGCTTCTTGCCCGTATGGATGCCAAGCTCATCATTCAGGTCATCATCAATCTTGTGGATAATGCCATCAAATATACGCCTGCCGGTTCTGATATCAGGATTACGGCTGAGAATATAGACGGCTTTGTTTCGGTGAGCGTTGCCGATAACGGAAACGGTATTCCGGATCATATAAAGCCCCGTGTGTTTGAAATGTTTTATACCGGGGATAACAGAATTGCAGACAGCCGCCGCAGTCTTGGTTTAGGTCTACCACTTTGCAGATCTATTATCAACGCACACGGCGGAGAAATAACCTTGACGGATAATCTGCCCCACGGCAGTATCTTTACATTTACCATCCCGTCAGGTGAGGTGAACATCAATGAATAAATTACAGATACTTGTGGTTGAGGACGACGCTCCCGTGCGCAATCTCATTACCACCACGTTAAAAGCACATGACTATAAACATATCATAGCCGAAAACGGTGAGGAAGCGATCCGTCAGGCATCCACCTGCAATCCGGATATCGCACTTCTTGACCTTGGACTTCCCGATATGGACGGCGTTGAGATCATCAAGAAGATCCGCACCTGGTCCAATATGCCAATTATCGTTATCAGCGCCAGAAGCGAGGACAGTGATAAAATTGAAGCCCTTGACAATGGTGCAGACGATTACTTGACTAAGCCTTTCTCTGTGGAAGAACTGTTGGCCCGTCTTCGTGTAACAGGCAGAAGACTTGCTATGATGCAAGCAAACATCGGCGCCAATGAGTCGGTATTCACAAACGGCAAGCTCAAGATCGACTACGCCGCAGGCTGTGCCTTTATCGACGAGGAAGAACTGCATTTGACTCCTATAGAATACAAGCTGCTTTGCTTGATGTCAAAGAACGTCGGTAAAGTACTGACACATACCTTCATCACCCAAAAGGTCTGGGGCAGCAGTTGGGATAACGACGTAGCATCGCTCCGTGTGTTTATGGCGACCCTTCGTAAGAAATTGGAGGCGGCACCGGATTCGCCCCAATATATTCAGACTCATATCGGTGTCGGATACCGAATGATGCGCGTGGAATAATAAATAGTTGCTTGATGAGGGAACAAGAGTGAAGTTGTATAAGAATAAAATGATAGCACCGATCGTAATTTCGGTCATAATAATACTCTATTACGTTGTTTACTTTGGCATTTTGATAGCGTTGTTATATGGCGTTTGGAAATGGTTGTTAGGCATTATCCCGCTTGCTCTTTCTGCTGTCATGCTCAAAGTTTGCATAGAACGAATAAAAGAAATCAAGAAA
>CALGCW010000301.1 GCA_937884385.1 uncultured Clostridia bacterium
AGGCATACCAAGGATTATCGGTAAATGCCAGCTCGGGATGCTTTATCGTTCCGTATGCAATAGCATTTGAAATATATGTCATACCGATTTTTCCAACGGTATGCGTGCATTGGTATTCAAAGGACTGGCTCTTTACGAACGAAAGAGTTGAACCAAGATACATACGTGCGTAATTTGTGTAGTTGCCTGAAGTAAGGCTCCAAAGCTCGTTATAGGTTTCGTCAGCTATAACGGGCCACTGCTCACCGTTGTGGTTGAACATTACCATATCACCGTTTTCATCGTGCATAATAAATTCATCAGGGCCGTAGGACATAAGAATCTGTCCCTTCTGGCTGTATGCGAAGTCGATAAGAGCAAGAGCTGCGTTGAGCTTGTTTGTATCGTTGCCAACACCTGCAAGAGAGATTGCCCAACCGTCTGTCTTAACGGATCTCCAGGACTCTGTAAATCTCATATAAACGCCGTCTTCATTAGAACCGTCGTACCAACGAGCTACGGGAACCATAACTGCCATGTACTTTTCGCCAGTCTGAAGCTTTGTTTGGTTGTAAACTGTCTGAGTCTGGTTGTAGTCGTAGTGCATAAAGCCTGCATCGTAAGCAAGCATATCAGCTGTGCTGTTCTTGGACTGAGATACGAATGTGGAGGATACAAGACCTTCCTGAACCATTGCGTTCATTCTTGCAAGAGCCATATATGTATCTTCTTCTTCACGAGCGTCGTGAAGGAGACCGTCCGTACCAACGTAGAGGTAATCCTGACGGGATTCAAGACCTCTTACGCCGAAGAGTGTTCCTGCGAAACGGAACATATCAACACGTCTCTGGTTGTTGTTGTCTTCACGAGAGAAGAGACCGTCAACCTTATCTGTGCCGTTAAGTGTCTGGGGGTTAGCAACTACGCAACGGAGAAGAGCTACAAGCTCGTCTGCGTCCCAAGCAGCGTCCTGACCGATGAAGAGGTCAGCTCTGTTTGTGCCATAGTAGCCGTTGTAAGCCTCATCGATGTATTTACGAAGCATATTAACTGCTTCAACACCTGTTACTGCGCCTGCTGCAAGAGCTTCATTCATCTTATCAATTATGTTGCCTGCTTTGTCGTAATCCTTTGTAAGGGAGATAACCTTTGTACCAGCCTTGTTAGCTGCATCAACAGTTACCTTGCCGCTTGTGGGCATGTAGGGAGTATAAACTGCATTTGCAAGGTTCTTGGAAGCTGTAGCGGTGAATTCGCCTTCGCCGTTAAGGAGCTTTTCAACCCAGTCAGTTCTCATAAGGGGCATACGCTCGATATCGTCTACACCGTCAAAGTAGGGGGAGTAGTAGATAGCGCCTGTTGTAACGTCACCTGTGATAGAAAGGCGAACGATGGGGTTAGCATCAAGGTAAGCCTTGAAGTTGGGCATTGCATCAAGATACTGAGCAAGGTTAACGAGCTTGCCGGCAACACCTGCCTCAGAAAGCTGAGTAGCAGTACCGGAAACCATATCTACGTCACCGAGCTTTTCCTGCCAGTATTTGAACTCGTTTGTAGCAGAGTTACCCTGGTAATGATTTTCGAATACAACGTTGAGTACGTTCTGAACCTCAACCCAAGTGGGCTTAAGGTCGCCAGTGTGGTAGGTCACACCGTTTGCAAGAGTAACGCCTTCACCTGCTGTTTCGGAATCGAAGAACAAGCCTGTCTTCTTGCTGTTGTAACCTGTAGCCATTCTCAATACTGTACCTTCAGCATAGTCAAGCTTATAGTTGGGAATGGTCTGGTTTGTGGGGTTCTTGTAGTAATCCATAAGTCTATCGTAAGCGAGCTGCTTATAATAGAGGTAGGATTCTGTTCCCCAAGACTGTGCCAATTCTACGGCTGCTGCGTAGTTATCGGCGTTGGGGTCAACGGGGGTAGAGGGTGTTGTTGTTGTTTTATCGGGACCGCAAGCTGCGAGGCAGGATGCAAGCATGATTACAACAAGAACAAGTGATAGGAACTTTTTCATAGTTTTTCCTCCATATAGATTTGATTTATTATCAAGAGCTCTTGGCTCATAATAACCGTAGTAAAAATGTGAAATTATTCTTTTACGCCGCCCATATTTACGCCCTTTGCAAAGTATTTCTGAATGAAGGGGTAAATAATAAGGATCGGGATGATAGCGCAAATAACGAGCGCATAGATCGCGGAGTCTGCCGCGTAGGTCTCGTTCCAGATAAGCTCGGGGTCCTGGATTTCCTCAAGCTTCTGACGAATGAAAACCTGCAAGGGTTGCTCAGCGGAATTTGAGATCATCTGCTTTGCCCAGAAATAACCGTTCCAACGGGAAATTCCGAAGAAGAGAGCGACCGTAGCGATGGTCGATTTGCTCATCGGGATATAAACGTTGGTAAGTATCTGCATTTCGGTCGCGCCGTCGACGATGGCTGCTTCTTCGATCTCTGAGGGAACACCCTCGAACGCATTACGGAGCAGTATGATATTCATAGCCGCCATACCCATTGCGATTACGACGAGCCATTTGTCATCTGTAATACCGATGGAGTTAAAGACGTCCTTTGTGTCAAGATAGTTTCTGTACTGAGGAAGGATACCTGCTGAGAACCACATCGTAAACACGAGGAAGAAGTTGAATATTTTTCTGAAGAGCAATCTCTTCTTTGAAAGGGCATACGCACCTAAAATAGCAACGAGCATTGCCCAAAGCGTTCCGTAGAAGGTAAGGAACAAAGTGTTTGCATATGCATTCCAGAATTCGTTCTTGCCGAACATTTCCGCGAATGCGTCGAATTGCACGTCCTTTGGGAAGAGTATTATCTCACCGTGCTCGACCGCCTCACGTCCGCTGAGTGCGGAGGAGACCGCATAGACGAAGGGGTATAAGCAGCAGAGAGCAAACACAGTTAAAAGGATATAACTGATTATTTTAAAGATCAGTTCGGAAGTTTCAAGTTTTCTTTTCATACTGTACAAACCAACCTTTCATTAATAGAGTGATACGTCGGACGCTTTTCTTGCTACGGTATTAGCACCGATGACAAGAAGCATACCAACTACGTTATTGAGCATTTCCGCGGCACTTGCGATACCCGTAAGGAACGGGTTATCAAGACCGTATCTTTGAGCAAACGTTGAAACGACGTCGGCGGTTACGTAGGTGTCATATTCATAGAGAAGAAGAACCTTTTCATATCCGACGTTAAGAAGGGAACCGATACGTGTGATAAGCATAATTACTATAGTGGAAAGAATGCTTGGAAGAACGACGTATCTCATCTGTGCCATCTTGCCGGCACCGTCTATCTGAGCTGCCTCATAGCTTGTGGGGGATATTGCGATTATAGCCGCAAAGAATACGATACTGTCATAACCTGCTGTCTCCCAGATACCCGTTATCTGATATATGGGTCGGAAGAAATCGGGGTTATTGAGAAGACCCGCATTACCGACCTCTTCTGTTATTAAGCCAAGCTTGCAAAGAAGCTGTGAAATGACACCCATCTCGATATCCAATCCGGAAATACTTGAGGACTGACGGACGAGAAGGCTAACAAGAGTGGTCATTACGACCGTGGATATGAACTTGGGAAGGTATGTAAGCACCTGGTATACGCTTCGCGCGATGTTAGACTTGATCTCGTTGAAGAAAAGAGCTATGATGATGGGCATCGGGAAACCGAAGCACAAGCCGTAGAACGAGATAACGAAGGTGTTACGGAATGCTCTCCAGAAATCGATGGAGAGGTCGGTCTTTCCGTTAAACAGCTCGATAAAGTAGCTAAATCCCGAATAAAGCTGCTCTGAAACGTCAAGATTTGCGTCGTAGATCTTGAAGCAGGAGAGAAGCTCGTACATAGGCATATATCTCCAGAAGAAGAACACGAGGAGCATGGGGACGAGCATAAGATACAGACGCCAATCCTTTAGAATGGTAAGTCCGATGTGCTTCCAACGGTGCTTTTCAACGTCGTCACGCACCGCCTGTTCGGCATCCTCCCTGTATTTTCCTGTTTGCTGGTCATAGACCAGATAGTCGTTGGCTGCAATTTTCTTCATAAAAGAATCTCCATTCGATAGTTTATAATAATGTAGAAATTTGTCTAAAAGCTGTCGCTTGAGTCATTCGCTTGCACCTTGCGCTCTCTGTCAAGCCTGAGAAGATAGGACTTTTGATCCTCGATTAGCCCATCAATGCTTTTCGCAAGAGATATGACCACTATTGCAAAAAAGAGGGACAATATATCCGATGCGATAAATCCGATAAGGGAAGAGAGACTGAATTCAAAGATAAGAGACACGAGCCATCTTCCAATAGCAACGCAAAGATAGACGCTTATAACGAATAAGCAACGGTAAGCGCCGCTTTTGCGCGTTTTTTCTTTTCCAAGCTTTTTGAGAAGGAAAAGCGGTATGATGCAAAACAAGCTTCCGATACAGTATATAAGAAATTGCTTTGCCGTTCCGCCGCAGCCTATCAATCTGCAAGAAAGACAATATACGAACGAACCGATAAAGGAGGGCAAAACTGCCTGCCAGCTCCATCGCATCATAGTGATGCAGGTCATTACGAGTGTTATCGATATCGACATAGCCTGAAGCACGAACCAGTAATTCGTCGCGTAAGCGGCAACGGCTTCAAAAACTGCCGTTAATGTGCAAAGTATGGCAAGGTCGATGGCGCGATACTGTTTAAATGTGATCTGTTTCATTTCGGGTTTCCGTTTCTTTAAGGGGAGAGTGGAATAAACATATTTTCGGCATAAGCCAACATTTACCCACTATGTAAGTACATTTTACTATATCTGCAAAAAAACTGTCCTTGATTTTTTTGATAAGAAATATTACTTATCTTGATTATTTTGATGTGATTGAAAAATAGTGCCCACAGGTGTAAAAAATGGGGCGCGATTTTTGTGCATATTGACGAATAAATGCTATATTCTACATATATTTCAACTTTTTTGGGGGCAAAATCCAAGAGTGAAACGGGGTTTTTTGGGGTGTCAACTTATGAATTAGGTTCATATTTGAATTTCAAGAGGTCAAAAAAGCAAAGAAAAGCCACATTATCGATAATTTCTGTGATTAGCAATAATAAACAATTTTCGATGCGAATATTTGTATAAAACCCAAGTTCAATTTTAATTGACAATATAATACAATAATGGTACAATTATTATGTGTACCTATGTTGTATATGAATGCAATAAATCGGGTATGTAATCAAGAATTACTTCGGAGGTATAAAAATGAGAGAAGTATTGATCGGCATTGCCATATTTTTAGCTGTAGTATTCGTCCTTTTGGTCGGGTTTTTAGTATGGGGACACGTGTGGGGGATGACTTACCAATACGATGCACCCGAAACAGTCACGCTCGAGGGTGAGAATACATACGAGACCGTGACCGCTGTCGGCAGAGGACTCTATGACGAGAACGGAAATCGCTTTGATATCAAGGGAATAAACTTCGGCAACCTCTTTATTGCAGAGGGCTGGATGACGGTAAACTCAATGGGAGCCCTTAAAAACGACGATGGCTCATACACCAAGATTAGCAACGACGGCAACGGCATCGTTGAGGAATATGAAGAGATCTATCAGGAAGAGATGGATGCTTGCTTGTCAAGATTTACCGACGAGCAGCTTGCGGCGTTGAATGATGCTTACTTTACCTCATATTGTACGGAGGCGGATTTTGCACTTATCAGCGAGCTTGGGCTTAACACAATCCGCTTGCCTATGTACTACAGAAACTTCCTTACTATACACGATAGGTACAGAGTGACCGACGAGGAGCTCTGCGCGCGTGATTTTGATGAGATAGAGCTTGTCTTTGATAAGCTTGATACCTTCCTTGAGTATGCCAAGAAATACGATCTCAAGGTAATAATCGATATGCACGGCGTAATGGGAGGTCAGAGTGGCTTCGAGCATTGCGGCACGCGTGACATCGATTTTTGGGATAATGAAGAATATATCGAGTTTATGTGCGATCTTTGGAGAGCTATAGCGGAGCATTACGTTGACGACAGATCGGATCTTGCTTCTACTATACTTGCTTATGACCTTGTAAACGAGCCCACTAACAGAAATGAGATCGGTACGGGTCCGAAACAGTGGAGTGTAATGGACAGAATGTATGATGCGATCCGCGAGGTAGACGAGCATCACGTTATCTCCATTGAAGGTGTTTGGTTCCCGGTATCGCTTCCGAGTCCTGAAAAGTACGGTTGGGAAAACGTTCTCTATCAGTATCATTACTATAACTGGCCCTGGCAGGGAACCTCAAATGAGTTATATTATGCATTCGTTGGAGCTCTTTCCTCGATCTCTAACTTTGACGTTCCCAAGCTTGTGGGTGAATTCACATTCTTTGACAACACGGATGCTTGGGTAAAATATCTTAACAAATACGATCAGTGGGGTTGGGGATGGACCATCTGGAGCTATAAGATGATATCCGTTGGATATTGGGATAACTCCTGGGGCCTTGTGGTTCAGAAGCTCCACCTCTATAACAAGGACGGTCAGCTTACTGACGGCGATCCCACAAACGATAACCTTAAGCTTGATTTAAGGACTGCTTCCTACGAAGAGATCCTTGCCGCTTGGTCGGATCAGAAGACCGCGTGGGCAGGCGATGAGGGCGTTTATACCTTTATCGATAACGCGAACAAGACGGGTAACGACAAATATGCAACTACGTACAGGGCGCTGAAGGAATATTTCGATCAAGCGAAGTTTAAACCTAACGAAGGAATATTGTATGATTAATGTAAACGAGATAATGGAAAAACTGACCCTTGAAGAGAAGGCTTGCCTTCTCTCGGGTCACAAATCCTGGCATACGAACAAGGTGTCAAGGGTAGGGCTTCCTTCCATATTTCTTACGGACGGCCCTCACGGACTTCGTAAGAAAAAGGAGGGTGATAAGGTAGCGGGACTTGGTCAGACCGAGCTTTCTACCTGCTTTCCCGCAGCCTGCACTACGGGAAGCTCGTGGAATAAGGACTATCTTTACAGGATGGGACTTGCTATGGGTGAGGAGTGCAGATATTATAACGTAAATCTCATTCTCGGGCCTGCCGTCAATATCAAGAGAAATCCTCTCTGCGGCAGAAACTTTGAGTACTTCAGCGAGGATCCGCTTATCGCGGGTCAGCTTGGCGCAAAACTTACCCGAGGAATTGAGGATATGGGCGTGGGTACGAGTGTAAAGCACTTTGCCTGCAACAATAATGAAGCAAACCGCTATTTCGGTGACTCCATCGTTGATCAAAGAGCATACAGAGAGATATATCTTAAGGCGTTCGAGCCGATCATTAAAGAGGGAAGACCTCAAACGGTAATGTGCGCTTACAATAAAGTCAACGGAAGGTATGCAAGCGAAAACC
>CALGCW010000302.1 GCA_937884385.1 uncultured Clostridia bacterium
CGTTCTCCTTCACATTCTCATTTTTCTCTCCATAAAAGATGTAATCAACCGTTCTATGCAAACAGTATAGGCACACAAAAACTGAAGGAGAGTTCGAGAGAGATTCTTAATTCAATAGATTAGCCGTCCTATCTGCTTAGGACAATTTTAAAAAGAAGCGTTGACGGAGAAAGCATCTCTCATATTCTCCTTCATATTCTCTATGATTTAATTCGATGAGAATCAACGGAATGTATGAAGGAGATATCACTAAGACTCAAATCCAAAGCTTAAGAATTGTCCGCGAAGGAGAAAAGCCATCCTTCACATCCTTCATCAATCTCAATGTACTATCTCTTTCAAACTATAGCATTTTTGAATACTTCTCCAAAAATGTTATAGCATACTTACATTCTTGAAAAAGACTGACAAAAAAACACTTCGAAATAATGACGTATTTTTGAGGTGCCTTTCCAAAAATGTTATAGCCTATTAACAATCTTGGAAAAGGCTAACAAAAAATACTCCGAGATAATGACGCATTTTGAGATACATTTGCAAAAATGTTATAGCCTATTAACATTCTTGGAAGAGGCGACATTAATATTCTCCATATTGTTTTACTCATTATGGGAAAATGTGAATTGAGATATCAGAAGAAAATATGAATGAGCGAGAGGAGAAAAAAAGAGAGCAAAAACCTCCCTCAGCACTTAAGTGCTGAGGGAGGTTTATTTGTTTCCTATTAATTCGGTTCTTCTGCCTCATCGCAATCTTCGATCAAATAATAGTTCAAATTTTAATTATAAAACAAAAATTCACTCCTCGAAGTAAATTTTTTATTGACATACGAATTAATATAGGGTATAATAAAGAAAAGATTGATAAGTCTTTAACTATCTTAAAGGAGAATATAACTATGGCAAGATTCGTACTTAATGAAACGTCCTATCACGGCAAGGGCGTTATTGCTGAAATAGCAACTGAAATCAAAGCTCGTGGATTTAAAAAAGCGTTTGTTTGCTCTGACCCCGACCTTATCAAATTCGGTGTTACAAAGAAGGTAACCGACGTTCTTGACAACGCAGACATTGTTTATGACATCTATTCAAATATCAAACCCAACCCCACAATCGAAAACGTACAGACAGGCGTTGAAGCATTCAAGGCAAGCGGAGCTGATTGCATCGTTGCTATAGGTGGTGGTTCTTCAATGGATACTGCAAAAGCAATAGGTATCATTATTGAAAACCCCGAGTTTGCAGACGTTCGTTCTCTTGAAGGCGTTGCTCCCACAAAGAACAAATGCACACCCATCATCGCAGTTCCCACAACAGCAGGTACTGCTGCGGAGGTTACAATCAACTACGTAATCACAGATGCAGAAAAGAACAGAAAGATGGTTTGTGTTGACGTACACGACATTCCCGTTGTAGCAGTAGTTGACCCCGACATGATGGCTTCCATGCCCCGTGGCCTTACTGCAGCAACAGGTATGGATGCACTCACTCACGCAATTGAGGGCTACATCACAGGCGGAGCTTGGGAAATGAGCGATATGTTCCACATCAAAGCTATTGAGCTTATCGCAAAGCATCTTCGCGGCGCAGTTGATAACACTCCCGAGGGACGTGAAGGCATGGCTCTCGGTCAGTATATCGCAGGTATGGGCTTCTCTAACGTTGGTCTTGGTATCGTCCACTCAATGGCTCACCCCCTTGGCGCGCTTTACGATACACCCCACGGTGTTGCTAACGCAATCATTCTTCCCACAGTTATGGAATACAATGCACCCGCAACCGGTGAAAAGTACAGAGATATCGCAAAAGCAATGGGAGTTGAAGGCGTTGACGCAATGACTCTTGAAGAAGCAAGAGCAGCGGCTATCAATGCAGTTAAACAGCTTTCCACAGACGTTGGAATTCCTGCCGATCTCAAGGAAATCGTTAAACCCGAAGATATCGACTTCCTTGCACAGTCTGCTTTCGATGATGCTTGCCGCCCCGGCAACCCCAGAGCAACAAGCGTTGAAGAAATTAAAGAGCTTTATCTTAAGCTTATGTAATTCCAATTTAAGCAAAAATCCACTTGACTTTAAGTCAAGTGGATTTTTATTTTAAAGATTTAAAAAGTCTTTTCTATACACCGCAAAGCTTGTACATAAGATATTCGGGAATCATAAGCATATCGGTTGCGTTATCCAATCTGCCCTTCAATTTATCATCATATAGCTGATAAATGCTGTTAAACGGTTGGAACTGACAACCAACTCTTGAATAAAGCTCCGAAAACGGTATAATCTCGTAAACCTTTGGTATTACTGCTTCAGTTCTACTATCTCTATAAGCATAAACAGGTAAAATCTATTTATCTCCGTCAAGCAAAACATAGTCAACGCCCCAAGTGTCTATGGAAAGACTTTCAATTTCAGGATAAAGCCTGAATGCCTCACGAATTCCCGCAAGAATGCTGTAATAAAGACATTCAATGTCCCACACGAGATGCCCATTCTCTTTTGTCACTCCGTTGGGAAAGCGGTACACCTCTTTTGTGCATATTTCTTCCCCCTCGCGCCAACCAATTATATGCCTATCCGAGGATGCTCCTATATCTATTGCTAAATAATATTTCAAGGGGTATCTCCTTCGCTATATATGTATTGCAAACAAATAAACTATTATTGTTTGTTGTAAGAAATATCGGAAATCATAAGGCCACATTTTTTAAGCAATTCTTTTTCGTCATTTCCCTCTGCGATTATTTCGCCAAGGTCATTTTCAATTTTGCCATTTTTTAAGTAATACTTGCGAATTGTGGTCATTATTGCCGTGAAATTCCCCTTCACAACAAAATTATTTGATGTCGCAGGAACAAAAACAGACTCGCCTTTTTTAATAGGCATATTTCCTATTGTTCCCTCGCCCTCAAAACAAGTAAAGCAACGGAAGGAGTTTTTATCCTTTGTAAATTCCTTTTCGCCATTTACGTCAACGTAGGTTGCGGTAAAGAACTTGTTAATTCCCTTCAAAACTCCGTCAGTAACCTCAAGGTTCAATTCCTTTGGCTCAAGTGCATTAAGATTTGTCACATCAATAGCTTTTGCAACGTGGAGCTCTCGTTCGTTTCCGTTCTTGTCACGTCTGCCGTAGTCATAAACACGATACGTAATATTACTGTTCTGCTGAATCTCGCAAATCAGACATCCCGAACAAATTGCGTGAATTGTTCCAGAAGGAATAAAATAGCTTTCCCCTTTTTTTACAGGGATAAACTTAAGATAGTCGGTAAGGGTTTTATCTTCTATCGCCTTTACAAACTGTTCTTTTGTGATATCCTCTTTAAAGCCAAGATATATGCCTGCGCCTTCGTCAGCATCTACGATATACCACATTTCAGTTTTACCGAGAGAATTTTCATACTTCAAGGCGTATTCGTCTGAAGGATGCACCTGAACAGAAAGCTTATCCTGCGCGTCTATAAATTTCACAAGCACGGGAAAGAAAGGAAATCCCTCACAGTTTTTGCCGAGATCTGATTCCGTTGCAACGTCGCAAAGCGCTCTGCCGTCTTCAAGCAGACTTTTTCCGTCTTTGTGAAAAGAAAGCTCCCAAGTTTCAGCCAAAGGTGAAAGCTCGGTTTGTTTACCGTATTCATTTTTTAGTTTATTTCCGCCCCAAATTATACTCTTATAGGCGGGTATCAGTTTAGATATATTCATAATTTCCTTTAAAAAGGGCAAGCTTGCTTACCCTTTTATATGTATTTTATTTTCTGATACTTCTTTCAGTTTCTTTGTCAAAGATGTGTATTGCCTCTTCGTCAAGGCCGAGAATGATCTCGCTCTTTCTTGTGGGGTTCTGCTTGAGCTTTGCAGAAGCAACGATGCTCGTTGCACTCTTTTCGAGTGAATCTTCTGCGTTAAGGTCGAGGTTTGCGTAAATGATGCTCTCGTTGCCAAGTGCTTCAACTACCTCTACTCTTGCTGTAACGCTCATATCTGTTTCAGCATCGAGAACCTTAAGGTCGCCGGGACGAACGCCCATAATGATGTCAAGACCGTTACCGATCTTCTTTTCATCAAAATTAGCGAGAGCAGATGCGGAGAGCTTAACCTTCTGGTCGTTAGCGAAGGTGATCGTGCCGTCGGAAGTAATTCTTCCGTCGAAGAAGTTCATCTGAGGTGTACCGATAAATCCTGCAACGAATGTATTGATAGGATGATCGTAAAGCTCCTGGGGAG
>CALGCW010000303.1 GCA_937884385.1 uncultured Clostridia bacterium
GTTTTCAAATAGTCCTTTCGGAATGATGGTAATCGTGTCGGGAAGCGAAGCGCTCTCTAATTCTGAACAGCCGGAAAATACATGATATCCGATTGATTCGAGTGAATCGGAAAGGTGTGCTGATTTGAGCGATTCACAGTTTTGGAATGCACTGGTTCCGAGCGTTTGGAGTGCGGCAGGGAATGTGACATCCCGCAGCGCGGTACAGTCGCTGAACGCATAGAGTCCGATGGTTTCGACCGTATCCGGAAGTGCAGCCGCCGTCAGACTCCGGCATTGTCCGAATGCACTGTCGCCGATGGCGGTCAGCACACTTGGGAACGTCACATCTGTCAGCGCGGTACAGCCGTAGAAGCATTTTTCCGGAAGCGACTGCAGATTTGCCGAAAGCTTTACTGTTTTGAGCGCGGTACATTCGGAGAATGCAGCCGGCTCCAGATTTGTCAGCGAATCCGGAAGCGTAATTTCCTTGAGTGCGGTACAGTGATGGAACGTATTGGAGCTGATGGTTACGAGTGACTGATGGAGCTCAATGGATTCCAGTGATATACAGTCCGCAAAGGCGTAATCATCCATAAAGACGGTCTTTTCGGAAAGGTTTACTCTTGCGCGGTTGACAAGCTCGTCGTGAACGAACTTGAGCATCTTTTCGACCTCGGCTTCAAGATTATCCATAGAAACGAAGTTCTTTTCTCTGGAAACACGGGAAACGAGAACGCAGTTTCCACTCTCAACACCACGAGGGCCGATTTCAAGACGAACGGGAACGCCCTTCATCTCATACTGGCTGAACTTCCAGCCCGTGGACTGATCGCTGTCATCGAGCTTAACTCTGAAGGATTTTGCAAGCAATCTCTTAAGCTCGTCCGCTTTCTCAAGAACGCCCTCCTTGTGCTGAGCAACGGGGATGATGGCAAGCTGTATGGGAGCGATCGCAGGGGGAAGGATAAGTCCGTTATCGTCACCGTGAGTCATAATGATCGCGCCGATCATACGGGTAGAAACGCCCCAAGAAGTCTGGTGGGGATATTTCACCGTATTATCTCTGCCTGCAAAGGTGATGTCGAAGGCACGCGCAAAGCCGTCACCGAAATAGTGTGTAGTACCGCCCTGAAGAGCCACACCGTTGTGCATCATGGGCTCGATGGTATATGTTTCCTCTGCGCCTGCAAATTTCTCTTTGTCAGTTTTGCGGCCTGTGATAGCGGGGATAGCGAGAGAATCGCGGTAGAAATCCTCATAGACCTTAAGCATAGTAAGAGTCTCGTTTCTTGCCTCCTCTGCCGTCTCGTGCATCGTGTGACCCTCCTGCCAGAGGAATTCACTCGTGCGAAGGAAGGGGCGCGTCGTCTTTTCCCAACGAACCACGCTGCACCACTGATTGTAGAGCTTGGGAAGGTCGCGATAGGAGTGGATAACGTTCTTGAAATGCTCACAGAAGAGCGTTTCGGATGTGGGGCGAACGCAAAGCTTTTCGCTGAGCTTGTTCTGACCGCCGATGGTCACCCAAGCGCATTCGGGCGCAAAGCCCTCAACGTGGTCCTTTTCTCTTTGGAGAAGGGACTCGGGAATGAACATGGGCATATAAACGTTCTCGTGGCCAAGCTCCTTAAAGCGCGCGTCGAGATCTCTCTGTATATTTTCCCAGATAGCATAGCCGTAAGGGCGGAAAATCATACAGCCCTTAACGCTTGAATAATCCATAAGCTCTGCTTTTTTGCAGACGTCGGTATACCACTGGGCGAAGTCAACGTCCATGGACGTGATCTGTTCAACTAATTTCTTTTCTTTTGCCATTTATCTCAAATGTTCGACCTTATGACCGCCATAAAGTCGGGACTCCTTGCCTTGAATTTACCCCTCGGGCAGAGCAAAACGCCCCAAATTTTACTAAAAATCACGGCAAGAAGTGCATAAAGCGCACACTTACCTATCATAATAAAATATATTATCACAATTTTTAAACTTTGTCAACGGGAGAAACACTATATGTCAGAAAAAAGAATAAATTTATTCGGCATTTTTATCGATGACCTTTCCTTAGGCGAGACAATGGAAAAAGCCCGCACCGCACTTTCCGGGAAGGGGGCGATCAGCGTATTCACCCCAAATCTTGAGATACTCGACGGTGCAAGAAGAAGCGACGGGATAAAAAGGATGCTCAACACCGCAGACCTGTCCCTGCCCGACGGCACGGGGCTCAGAATAGTGTCCGCGCTCCTCGGAAAAACAATAAAAAACACCACCCCGGGCATTGATTTCGGTGAGGAGCTGCTCTGCCTTTGCGCAAAGGAAGAAAAGCGCGTCTTTTTGCTCGGCGGCAGAGAGGGAGTTGCCGAAAAAGCGGCAGAAAATCTTAGAAAAAAGCTCCCCTCGCTCATCATCTGCGGCACGCGCGACGGTTATTTTCATAAAAACGAAGTGCCAAATGTCTGCGACGGCATAAACGCCTCGCGTGCAGAGGTCATCATCGTCTGCCGCGGCTTTCCAAGGCAAGAGAGCTTCATTTGCGAGGCAAAGCAGTACCTTCCTAATATCAAGATCTTCGCGTGCCTTGGCGGCTCTATCGATGTGTGGGCAGAAGAGGTAAAGCGCGCGCCATTGCCCCTTCGCCGCGCCCATCTCGAATGGCTATGGCGAATATCCCAAGAGCCCGAGCGCATAGAGAGGTTTATATACTCTCTTCGTACCCTTCTTGAAGCGCTATACGTATTTTTGATCAACATCCCCCGCCGCATCGGAATATTTGAGGATATGGGAGCATACAATCAAGTAAGCAAAAAAAGCAAGCCTTGAAATAGGGGGTAAACTATGTTCATTTATTCATTACACGCAAATACTATAAAATTTTTCGCGGTGATCTGTCTCTCGCTTGCCGCGCTCATCGCGCTCATCGCGTTCGTGCCGACTTACGTGACGGGCGACTCACAGCAGGTGGGACTTGAGGTATCATATAATTATGAAAAGATCAAAAGCAACGAGGACAGGATAAACTTTCTCAAGCAATTCGGCATCGAGGTCGAAGCAGAGCCGACCAAGGAGCAAAAGGTGACCATACCGAAGGATTTTGACAAGATATTCGCAGAATATAACGAAATTCAGCGCCGTCAGGGGCTCGATCTCGCCGCTTTTCGTAAAAAGACCGTCACAAGATATACCTACAAGGTGACAAATTACGAAGATTACGAGGGCGACGTCTATGTAAACATCCTTGTCTATCGCAATACCGTCATCGGCGGCGACGTCTGCTCCGCCGACGTAAACGGCTTCGTCCACGGCTTCGAAAGAGAACAGTAAAGGAAAAGTTACAAAGAAAAGATTTTTCGCTTTTTTGAAAAAAAGCTCGCAAAAAACTTT
>CALGCW010000304.1 GCA_937884385.1 uncultured Clostridia bacterium
CAGGATCACTTATGATGATTGCATCTACTTTTATTAAGTCTAATTGTTTTAGGTATTTTTTTATTCCTTTTAATTGTATTAACAAATCATTTTTCATATTTTTTATCTTATCATAACCACCAATTCTTTGATAAAACTCATCGTTTTCATCATAGTATACCGCATCGTTGGAAACGAGAAGCGCAGCAGCGATAAGTCCCGCATCGTCCTGAAGGACAGCTTCACGGCAAGCAAGCGCGCCGTTTGAGTGGCCTGTCACACCAATTCGCGAGGTGTCAACGTAGGGTAGGGTAGCAAGATATTTAACGCCGTCGTAAAGACCGTTTGCGTTATTTTTATCATCCCACCAAGTGTTTGATTCTATTACCTCTGAGTCCCCGTGACCGTACATACTGATTGCAAGCACGACATATCCTCTGCGTGCATATTCAACGTAGTTGAGGTCCTGCATCTCACGGTTATTGTACCAGCCGTGGCTGACGACTATAGCGGGTGCTTTTTTGTCGGGCGTTGCGGTTTTTGGCACGAGCAGGAGCGCATCGAGCTCGTGACCGCTGTCAGTGACGATGCGTAGATCGTGATATTCAACTTGTCCGAAATTTGTTTGGAAAAGACTTGCGCCGATTGAGCTGATAAGGCAAAGCGCAAGGGAAATGATCAACAGGGTTTTAACATTTAGCTTCATAAATGTTCCCAATCCTTTCGTATTTTTTGACGAAATATATTCGACTGATTTGATTATATATTAATATTGCACATTTGTCAATAAAACAAACTGAACATTAATTAATTTTGTAAATAATAGACAAATGTTTTACAAAAAAATGGCGTTTTAGACAATCGCAGAGGCCATTTTTGAAAAAACATATAAAACATCGATTGACAAAAGAGTGAGTCGGATATATAATTGACGTATAGCTCCAAGGCTTGAAGGGAGAGCAATATGGTAATTTTTGAAAAAGACGGTCTTCGCATATCTTTGATAACACCCAACCTATTGAGAACTGAGACGGGTGTTTTTTGCGATGCCCCGACGCAGACAGTGCAAAACCGGGATTTGGGCAAGGTCGAATATGAAATAAAAGAGCAACAAGAGCGCGTAACGGTGACTACAAGTGCTTTTGAATTTATAGTCGATAAGAAAAGCGGCAAGGTGATGAATATAGTTAAGGGTAATCTTCCCGGAACGGCGAGAACCCTTGATATGGCAAATGGCGCAGTTAAGCTTGAGGATGGTATAGTCGGACTCAACGGTGTGTCCGTAATGGATGACAGCCGGAGCCTAATAATAAATTCTGACGGCACCATTTCACCGCGCCCCAAGTGTACGGACGCATATTGGTTTGCGGGTTATAAAGATTGCTTAAGCCAGCTAAAGGATTTCTTTAGACTGACGGGAGAGGTTCCGCTTATACCTAAATACGCACTCGGAAACTGGTGGAGCAGATACAGAGCCTACACGCAGGATGAATACCGCGCCCTTATGCAGAAATTTATTGACAAGGGGCTGCCCATAACCGTTGCGACCATCGATATGGATTGGCATTGGACGGACGTTGTATCGCGCTTTGGTGAGGATGCTAAATGCATGAAACCAAAATCCAAAGAAGAAGCGCTCTATTATTTTATGATGCAGGGTTGGACGGGATATTCTTGGAATACCGAGCTGTTTCCCGATCACGTTGGGCTTCTCTCGTGGCTTCACGAAAACTGCTTCAGGGTGCCGCTTAATATTCACCCATCCCAAGGCGTGAGGTTTTTTGAGGATGCGTATGTGTCAATGTGCGAACGCCTTGGAAAAGACCCTGAAAAGAAAGAGATAATACCGTTCGATATTACCGACGGCGAATTCAGAAAAGCATATTTTGAGCTTCTTCATCATCCTCTTGAAAATGAGGGCGTTGACTTCTGGTGGATAGATTGGCAGCAGGGAACAAGGACGAATATAGAGGGCCTTGACCCGCTTTGGGCACTCAACCATTATCACTATCTCGATTCCGATAGGGGAGAGCGACGCCCGATGATCCTTTCGCGCTATTCGGGTCTTGGCAGTCACCGTTATCCACTTGGATTTTCGGGTGACACACACGCGACCTGGAAAAGCCTTGATTTTCAACCGTATTTTACGAACTGTGCCGCAAATGCGGGATATACCTGGTGGAGTCACGATATTGGAGGACATGCTAAAGGCGTTCAAGACGACGAGCTATACGTTCGCTGGCTTCAGCTTGGTGTGTTCAGCCCGATAAACAGGCTTCACTCGTCAAATTCCGATTATATGGGCAAGGAGCCCTGGAAGCGCAGTTATGCGGCAAATGCTGTTGCAGAAAAGTTTTTGCGCCTTCGCCACAAGCTCATTCCGTATCTTTATTCAGCAAATTATCGCACGCATACAGAGGGCGAGCCCATATGTATGCCGATGTACTACATATATGAAGGGGAAGAGGCACGCGCGGTCAATAATCAGTATATTTTCGGCGGTCAGTTGCTCGTTGCACCGATTACCAAGCCTTCTGACAGACGTTTGAATCTTGCCTCGGTCGAGGTATGGTTGCCCGAGGGCAGATGGACGGATATTTTCAACGGAAGAGTGTACGAGGGCGGCAGAACCGTAAAAATGTACCGCGATATTGACTCCATTCCCGTGCTTGCACCCGAGGGAGCAATAGTTCCGATGTACAAAAATGACCGTTCGAACGATCTTTCGCTTGAACAGCCTCTTGAGATACATATATGGCGCGGAAACGGCACGTATGAGCTTTATGAGGACGACGGTGAGACAAAGGAGTATAAAAAAGGTAAATATGCGATCACGCGATTTGCCGTTGAGGAAAAGAACGATACTTTTTCTGTATGTATAACTCCACCGGAAAGCAACAACGGAGTTTTGTCCGAGAAAAGGGAAATGCGAATCATATTCAGAGATATCAAGCACGATGATATCGTTCTTGATGTCGCAAACGAGCAGATAGTGATCGAGATACGTGACCCTGTAGCAATCAATAATGAAAGCGAGATCGATTTCAAAAATGCACTTCTGACAAGAATTCAATGGAAGAACGTCAAGAAAGACATCTTGTTCAACAGAAATTACCCGAAATTCGCAGCAGAAGCATTGAGCGAATACGAAGCGATGAAAGGTAAGTAATAGCGAGCCGCCCGAAGGTATTTGGGCGGCTTTTGTTATTTTTTGTCAAATGTGTATAATTATAATATATAAATTTATACAGTTTTGCCCCTTGTTTTTTGACATTTATCGTGATATACTGATTGTATCTTGGATAATTATGCCATAATTTCTATTAAAGGAGAAAACAGAAATGAAAAACATCAGAAACTCATTTCTTACGAGCATTGTAGCTTTATTGCTTTGCTTGATGATGTTCATCGGAACAACATTTGCTTGGTTTACCGATGAGGTGACAAGCAGTGCTAACAAGATCATAGCGGGAAATCTTAAGCTTGACCTTGAAGTGCTCGACAAAGCAACGGGAGCTTGGTATTCCGTAAAGG
>CALGCW010000305.1 GCA_937884385.1 uncultured Clostridia bacterium
CATGAAGCGAGTTGCGTAGCAACTCGTGAAGCAGGGCTTCGCCCTATGAAGCGTGCCTTCGGCACACTGAGAGGCTACTGCGCGCTTCGCTTCGTGGCGCAGTGCCGCCGCTTCATACAAGCCGCAGGCTTGTGCTTCATATTCGCGTAGCGAATGCTTCATTTTTCAGACTCTGAAGTTTTCAAAATTTTGTAGATGCATTTTTGGCATCGCGGCTCTGTAGGCAGATTCGAACCGACGAAAGCCTTCCTCCGAGAGGAAGGTGGCACGCGAAGCGTGACGGAAGGAGCCTGCGCGACTTTGAATTTTAATTAAACTTTTACGGCAACGCGCTTTCCCTCAGTCGCCCGCGGCAAGCCGCCGGCGCCAGCTCCCTCCCGGAGGAGCCTTTGCAAGAATCGCTTACGAAACGGTTGAAATGTTTACAAAATTGTGGTATAATAAACAAAGGAAAGGTGGTGATTTTTTGAAAGAAACAATGACAAAACGCTTTTTTGCCCCTATATGGAGATGTGATGAAATTGAAGCTGAATTGGAACATTTAGAAAATGAGGGATGGAGACTTGAAAAGATCTCCGGATTCAGAAACTTCAAATTTGTCAAGGCATCGCCTAAAACCACTAAATATTTTTTCACTTGTTCGTTTGCAAAAGAAAGCGGAATGATAGAAACCGAGCAATTATTGAAAAGAGAGTATACAGCGAATGAAATTAGCGGAAATTTCATTGAAGGATTACATATCACTTCCATATATCGTATCACAAAAGAAGCAGACTTGATCCCCCAAAAAGTTTATAGAAACATATATTTAAGACACTTAGTACTACAATATATTTTAATCGGACTTATGTTTTCATTTATATCCGTTGCGGGTATTATATTGTCATGCGTATTCAACGAAAAGCCATTATTTGATTTCGGACATATCTTCCTTGCCGTCGTAGGTGCTTGTGGAATATTTGTTTTCGTCCACCATTTGTTTGGATGGCTGTACTTGTGGAAACAATATGCAAAATATTGGTGTCCCAACGAAGAATAAAGACTACATAGGACTCGTTGCAAGTATGGCGTTAAAAGCCCGGTAGATCGCGGATACTTTTAACCCCCATCATTGCCAAGGGGTTAGCCTGCCCTCTGCCAAATCGCCGTGCATCTAAATCAGCCACACACGGTTTTGCATCTAAATCGGACACACGTCACAGAAAAAGGGGAGCGTAGTCTCTCTTTTTTTGAGCAAGATAGCGGCGAGGCTTGTTGCTTATCCGAGTGATTGAATTTTCAAAAACTCGCGCGGTGGGTGAGTTTGGAGTACAAATGCGTTGTTGATTTTATGCTTGAGGGGTGCTATAATAATCTCACAAAGGTCTTTGAGTTCAAAAAAAGGAGATTATACTATGGATATTGGAAAAAAGATAAAGCAGTTAAGATATCAGTCCGGTCTTACGCAGGAGCAGCTTGCCTCAAGGCTTGGAATAAGCGCGCAATCCGTTTCTAAATGGGAAAATTCGATCACGATGCCCGATATATCACTATTGCCGGCTCTTGCAGGGGAGCTTGGTGTGACTATTGACGAGCTGTTTGATCTGACCGTCGATCAAAGGTTGCACAGGCTTGAAAAGCGTCTCGATATAGAAGAGGAGTTTTCTTCGGATATTTTTAAGGAGTACGAGCTTTTCTTGCTCGACCTTCTTGAAGAAGGGAAGGAGAAAACGAGGGTGCTTAGCCTGCTTGCACAGCTCTACCATCACCGTATGGAGGCCGATTCAAGAAGGGTCAGCAAGTATGCGCGTGAGGCTATAATGCGAAATCCCGAAAAGAAGGATTGCCAATGGCTTCTTCAAAAAGCGGAGGGAGCGAGCATATGGGATTGGAATATTGCAAATCATACTGCGGTAATAGATTTTTATAAAAAGGTTATTGAGTGCGATACTGTTGAACCAAAGACGCCGATGCCGTACTATGAGGTCATGGACAATCTTATTGCCGACCACAGGGTTAGAGAGGCAAGGGAATATTTGGAGATATACAAGACATTGCCCGCGCACAGACCGTTTTTAGTCCCCGTATATGAAGCAAGCATTGCTCTTGCGGAATACGATGCTGTGGGTGCGGATGAGATAATGCAACGTGCTCTCGATGAGTTTTCGAATCACAGCGGCTTTCTGTTTGAAATGGGGCAGTATTATGCGAGGAAATGTGACTATCTGAAGGCTATTGATTACTATGAGCGATCCTGGCGCGCGGATGAGGACAAAAAGCCGAGATTTACGGACGCTCTTCACGCAATTTCTCTTATTTATGAGATCTTGGGTGATTACGAAAGGGCGGTGGATGCACAAGATCGGATGATAGCTTGCATCAAGGACGAATGGGGCTACAAGGACGGTGATGCCGCTTTGCTTGAAGTGGAAAGGGAAAAGAGCAGGCTGCAAAAGTACCTTGTGCAATAATATGGTTTTTATCCCTCAGGGAGATGCTTTGGCGTCTCCCTTTTTACGCTGCGTTATAGGTCGGTGAAAAAATGCTTTACAATTTTGAAAACGTATGGTATAATAGATTTATAATGGCGTATTGTGGGGTGTTTTGATATTTGCGCTTCATTTTTACGTTGATATCAAGGAGATTTTGATGAATGAATAAGGAATTTAAAAAGTTTGATATGAAGGCGCCTCCGATAAGGCAACGTCAATGGTTGAGACCTGTAACCTGGGCTTTGTCATTTCCTTTTACGTTGGCGCAAAAGACCAAGATCATAAAGAATAATTGCGAGGGACTGAAGCCGCCGTATATTTTGCTTTGCAATCACAATGGATTCTTTGACTTTATGGCAGCTACGCACGCTATCTTCCCGCACAGGGCAAATTACGTCGTTGCGATAGACGGATTTTTCGGTTTTCCCCTTAAAAAGTGGCTCCTTCGAAACGTTGGCGGTATTTGTAAGCGTAAATTCACGACCGATCTTACCCTTGTAAGACAGATCAAGCGCGTTATTGCAAACGGTGACGTTATCGTGCTTTATCCCGAGGCAAGATATTCGCTTTGCGGTACGCAGAGTGAGCTTCAGGAGTCCGTCGGTCAGATGTGCAAGATGATGAAGGTGCCCGTTGTTACGTTTTTGTGCAAGGGAAATCATCTTAAGGCGCCGTTTTGGAATACGAAGGACAGAAAAGTGCCGTACACCGAAGGTCATCTTACTCAGCTTTATACAGCAGATGAGTTGAAGGATGCAACTGTAGATGAGATAAACGCGAAGATCGCAGAGGCGCTCACCTATGACGATTTTGCTTGGCAGAAGGAAAACGATATAAGGATTTCCGCTTCATACCGTGCCGAGGGTCTTCACAACGTGCTTTATCAGTGCCCGCATTGCCAAACGGAATACGAGATGTCGAGCAAGGGCGATACGGTGAGATGTGAGCATTGCGGCAAGGAATGGAAAATGACGGAGCTTGGAGAGCTTGTCGCGACGAGTGGCGAAACTGAGTTTTCTCACATTCCCGATTGGTACGAGTGGCAGAGAGCCAACGTGCGCAGAGAAGTGAGAGAAGGAAGATACTATTTTGAATCCGATTGTCACGTTAAGTCAATGCCAAACGGAACAAGATTTTACGATATTGGCAACGGCAGGATAGTTCACGATCTTGAAGGCTTCAGACTCAACGGAACGGGTAAATACGGTGAATTTGAGATGGAAAGAAAGTCTGCGGGACTTGAGGCTTGCCATATTGAATACAATTATCTTGGAAAACATGGAGATTGCATCGATCTTAACACTCTTGACGACACGTTCTATATTTTCCCGCACAGAAAGGATTTTTCTATCACAAAGATAGCTCTTGCGACGGAAGAGATTTACCGAATGATAAGGGAAAATGCTCCCAAGCGCGCCAAAAAAGCTTTATAATTAAAGAATTTTTTCAAAAGCACTCATTTTTGGGTGCTTTTGTTTTTTTATGAAAAAGTAAGTAACATATATTAATATGAAAAATGATCACAAATATTTTTAATTTATGTTGACAAAAAATGGGTTTTGTGATAGAATGTATTATCCATACTTATAACTATAAGTGTTTGTATATGTAAATCATCAGTATGTTGTTCAAAAGGAGTTAGTTTTGTGTCCAAATATCTAAAGCATATCTGGGGCATCGTGACGAATATATTGTTAGTCGTCGTCGTTATTGCGGCGGTACTGTTCATCGGGGTTCGACTTGTGGGACTTGAGCCATACGTCGTGCTTTCCGGTTCGATGGAGCCCGCATATCACGTCGGTTCGCTTATTTACGTTAAGAAGGTCGATCCTCTCACGCTGAAGGAAGGAGACCCCGTCACCTTTATGGTGAACAAAAACACGGTAGCAACTCACAGGATAATTGAGGTTATTCCCGACAGGAACGACCCTTCCGTGGTTCGCTTCAGAACGAAGGGCGACAACAACGATATTCCCGACGGTGATCCGATACATTGCAAAAACGTTATCGGCAAGCCTGTATTTACAATTCCGTATCTTGGATACGCGGTAAATTACATTCAAGTGCCCCCGGGCAGATACGTTGCGTTTGCTGTTTGCATTCTTCTCATCGTTTCCGTTTTGTTCGGCGGAGAGGGGAAGAAGGCAGAGGGTGCTCACGAGGAGCAAAAAAAGGAAGAGGATGAGAGCGATACGCTCCCACCACCTCCCGTTAATCAAGAAGATATGCCGAAAGGCTTATCATATACCGATCCCAATAAAAAATAGCAAGGAAAGGAGATTAAAGCAATGAAAAAGAAGATTTTGACAACCCTTGCACTTATTGTTTGTGCAGTTTTGTTGGTCGTTGGCTCAGTTGCCGGTACTATCGCGTATTTGACATCGCAGGCAACGGTAAATAATACGTTTACTGTTGGTGATGTGAAAATCACTATGGATGAAGCTAATGCAGCGGGTGAAGGACGAGTAGCTTCAAACGAATACAAGCTCATTCCCGGTAAGACATATGAAAATGATCTTACGATCTACGTTGACGCTGATAGCGAAGACTGTTATATTTTTGTGAAGCTCCCGGCTAACACAAATATTACATACAATTTGGCTACCGGCTGGACACTTCTTGAGGATGATGTTTATTATTACAACACAAAGGTATCAAAAAATGCTGAAGTTGATGTTGTGACCTCTTTTAAGGTTGCTAATGATGCAACAGCAGCAACTCTTGCCAATGTGACTACACCGATCAGCTTTGTCGGTTACGCAGTACAGTCAGAAGGCTTCACCAGTGCGGCTGATGCGTGGGCGGCTTCCGGCTTCGGAAACTAATTGCTGAAGGTAATTGAAGATTATGAAGAAAATAATAATTTGTACTTTGGCAGTTCTGTTGATCTGCGGATGCTTTGTAGGCACAACTATTGCGTGGTTGATGGCTGAGACAGATCCTGTGACTAATACTTTCACGGCGGGTGATATCGATATTGAGTTGACAGAAACAACCGGCACTGAGTATAAGATGGTTCCGGGTAGCACTATTACAAAGGATCCTAAGGTTACTGTAATGGCAGGAAGCGAGAAGTGTTATTTGTTCGTTAAGATTGAAAAGGGCAATAACTTTGATACTTATATGACTTTTACACTTGCTGACGGTTGGACTGAGTTAGAGTCCGGAGTATACTACCGTGTAGTAGAAGCAAGCGATGCGGATCAAACATTCGAAGTATTGGCAGGCAACGCAGTTACTGTTAAAGACGAAATGACGAAAGAGCAGGCTGAGGCTGCTAATGCAGCTAAGCCCACATTGGCATTCAAAGCATATGCAGTTCAGAAGGACAATGTAGACGATGCGGCAACAGCATGGGGACATATTCCTGACGCTTCTAAATAATTGCAATAAGGATATTGGAGTATGAATAATATGAAAAAGAAGATATTTGTTATTGCAATGGTAGCTTGCATTCTTGTATTGTCTGCGACGAGTGCGACACTTTCTTACTTCACTGATTACGAATACAAGGATAATTCGTTTACAATTGGTAACGTTGACATTCAACTTGACGTTTCCTTCAATAATGAGGGAACGGTTTATCCTACAAAGGTAATTGCTGAGAATGCAACAATAACAAATATAGGAACGGAAAGTGCTTACGTAGGTGCAGTTATCACATTTACAAGCACAGGTAATCCCATTGCCGTTGCGGAAGCGTGGCTCAGCAAGCTCATTCCCAATGTGACTGTTACTAACCTTACGGTTGATGGTGGCGTTGCAAAGGCTTACGTTGTATACACGGAAAAGCTTAATGCAGGCGGCGTGATCAACGTATTTGACACGATCGAAATTCCCGGAGAATGGGGAAATGATGAAATGGCAAGCCTTGCAGGACTTAACGTTAAGGTTGAAGGTTATGCAATCCAGACAGCAGGCCTTGAGTCTGTAGGAGCTTTGAATGCACTTAAGCTTGGCTTCGATGCATTTGATCACATTAACTAATTAAAAAAATCCCCGCCTTTGGGCGGGGAAATGGAAAACTGAATTTTTAAGAAAGGGAAAGCGATGGACGCTTGGGATCGGGAAAATCGACTTTTCCTTTCTTAAGGAATTTTTAGCAAAAGCATTTTTATTTTTACTTTTAAAGAAAGGAGGCTGAAAAATGGAACAGCAGAGTATTTTTGATAACGAAAAGCGAGAGCTTTCTAATGCAAAAGATAAGATTTTTAAACGTTCTTTGATTACTACAATAGTATTTATTTTGTTAAGCATTATCTTTTTTTCAGCCCAGACGTTTGCATATTTTACGGATAGCGCGGATAACGAGGAAAACCTTATCCAAGCAGGAAAGCTCGATATTGAGCTTATTGAAATGAAGGACACAAACGGTTCGGAGGAGATCTATACGGATCCTGTCAGAGTCGTTCCCACTTCGACTGTCAGCAAGATCGTGACGGTCAAAAATACGGGCAATTTGCCCACTTATATTCGCATTTCGATCGATATTGCGATAGATAATGAGGAAGAAAGAAATCTACCCGACAATTGGAGGGAGCTTATCGGTTTTGACATCAATTCCGATTTCTGGACCTTCAAGGACGGATATTACTACTATATATTGCCTCTTGAAAAGGGTCATGCGACCGCACCGTTATTCGAGACGGTGACGTTCTCGCCCCAAATGGGTAACGGGTTTATGAAGAGCGAGATCACCATTAGGATCAACGCAGAGGCAACTCAGGTCAACGGAAACGGTGACGACGTTTTCACCGCGGGCGGTTGGCCAAAACCTACTACACAGAATGATTGATTGAGGAAAAACGATGAAAAACACAAATTACCCGCGAAAGGCGATATCGTTGCTTCTTGCAATGATAATGCTTTTTGGCGCGATGCCGCTTAATATCATCGCATTGGACGACGATGCAAGCGTGACAATTCAATATAACGGCGCGGATGCTTCAAGCGTGAACTTGATCGAAAACGGTAAGGTTTTGTTGAAGGCTGATCCCACGTACTTTATTGGCGACGTAAAGTATCAATGGCAGATACTTGCAGATGCTGAAAAGGATTTGTGGATCGATATCAGTGACAGAAGGGGCGCGGAATGTGACGTAACCTATGCACTTGTTAAAAGCTGTCTTGACAGAAAGGATCGCGCCTATCTCAGAGTTAGGGCAACAAGCGGTGACGTTAGCGCCATATCTGATCCTGTCAGAATAGACGTTTCGTATTTAGTCAACACGAATGCAAGTACTAATGTTGTTGAGAATACTAAATCAAGCGGTGAAAACACGAAATCTTTGCTTGATGATGCTTTAGACCTTATTTCTATGCCGATCAGCGCTGCAGAGGGAAGCACTTCGACCATCACGATCACCTTTTTGTTCCTTAAGGTGGTTAACGGTGTGAAAATTGAAATCGCGTATCCGGATATCAGAACGGTTACACTTGATTACGATGCGTATACGGTAAATTGCCCGACGGTTCTTGGTTATCAGGCACCGCAGGCATCATATACGGTGGAAAAGGGACAATACGTGTCTAACACGACAATTGAGGTTATCTATACCGCTATGGATATGGAATATACTGTTAAGCACTGGATACAAAACGTTGAGGACGACCAATATACAGAGCTTACTGAAGGTATACCCACGAACAAGCAAACGGGCGTTGGCAAGGTCGACTCTGTCGTTCCCGATTGCCATCTCACCGAAAGCGAGCTTGAGGGATTTGAGGTCATTTATTACGAGCATCCCTCAATTGCTCCCGACGGAAGCACCGTTGTTGATATTTATTACGATAGAGTTTATTACCAGGTCCTTTTCAACTATGACGAGGTTCAGGCGTCGGGACAAAACAACGTCTACGTGCGCTACGGAACAAATCTTGGAGTCAATAAGCTTGAGAGCCCCGGTGATTCCTATATTTTCCAAGGTTGGGAATTAACAGAGTACAATGACGGCGATATAGCAGCTGCGCCTGCGGGAGTGCTTAAGAGTATTTCCGGTAATGCTACTGAAGAAAACAGGCGTACTTTAGTATTAGGCAAGCTTGAATATAAGGCATTGTGGGAGCTTGGTGAGTATGATTATACTGTTCTTTTCTGGGCGGAAAACGCGAATGACGGAAACTATAGCTTGTGGTATTCCAAAAAGATGGACAATCCCGAAGAAAAAACTACGATCACTTGGGACGACGGTTTCCTTACTTATCTTGAAGAATACGATGAGGGTGTTCAAAAGGATGCTGACGGAAACGTATTGATTGGTACCAACGGTCAACCTGTTTCTAACGGTAATTCAAATCCCAATCAGCTTGAGTTTTTTACTTTTGATGAAGTTAAAACCAAGAATGAAATAGGCGAAGGAGTTGCGGTCAGAGGTGACGGTACGACGGTAATTAATGTCTTTTATGCGAGACGTTATTATCAGGTTACGTATTATGTTGCTGAAAACAACAGTATTGACTTTGGTTCACATACTCACGGAGACGGTACTTGTGAGTATAACCCTTTTTACTGCACACATATTCATACTGATGAGTGTAAGTCAGATAATTGTTCTTTGGAAGAGCATACTCATACTATAGATTGTAAGAACTGTTCCAAAAATGAACACATTCACGGACCCGAGTGCTGTAATGTGCATATGCATACTACGGATTGTTATTCTTACGATACTCCTCTTGCGGAAGGATTTAAGAAAGATGCTTCTATTGTTGTAGAAAACTATATAGATGATACATACGGAAACATTTGGGGAATAGGCGGTATTATTTCGACAATCGTGAACTGGGTTATTAATGATCAAGCATCCACAAACGTATCAAATGCGATGACTGCAATTCAGCAAAAGGCCCCGCCACAAAATCTTCAAAACGGTTATGTTTATGTTTTGGAAGATCAACCTGTGCCAATCAAGTATGACGGATTCATTATCAATATAGACGATTCTGTTCCTATGGATATTCCGGTTATTTACATTGACGGTCAATGGTATTATTATACATCGCCTGATGGAACTTATCCGAATGCTAACGAAGTATTAGTATTAGAAGCTAATACTTGCCCTGAGAATGCCCCGAATCATGACCACACCGGTGGCTGTGTATATGACGATTGTGCTGTAGAAGAGCATATCCATAGTGATGAAAACGGTTGCTACGATTGTGGTTTGGCTGAACATACACATTCGGACAATTGTTCCTGTATACATGAACACAATGAGGATTGTTTTGGTTATCTTTGTATGAAGCCTACTGCGGATACCGAGCAAAGGGAAGGACTCGTCCCGATTAAGGTTTTGCAGGCAAAATACGGTCAGGATATTACTGAGCATCTGCCGTATTACCTTGAGCTCTATCAAGACGGCTTGCATCAAAACTCCAGTGGAGACAATTTCGTTTATTGGAAATATGACTCGACCGGTACGGATGATTCTCAATCTAAAGGCCATTACGTGAAGCATTTGACAATGGAAGCAGAACTTTGTTATTCTAACGGTACGGGTGCTGTTGCTCAATATGACCCCAATGCTAGAAATGCATATATCTTATACTATTTGTTTGAAAGCTTAGACCAATCGGATGAAAACGTAGAGAAGGATTATTCAATTGACGGTACGGCAAGGAAGAAGGTTGACGGTGTTTGGTATGATTCTGACCCAAAACATGTTCAGCTTGTTACGTATAATAGCGCGGGGAGCAAAATTGACGGCGGAAGTAAAACCATTCATGGAATGCAAATTCATCAAGGCGACCAGCCGATAATAGGAACACTTACTTTTAATATCGATGGAAATGACACCGAAGTAACCCTTAATGCTTATTTCTATGATAGAATCCGAGTAAATGTTTCATTTAAAAACCCCGGTGATGAATCTATTACTGAAATTGAAGTACCGTATGGAACTTCTATGGGTACTTTATCACAGCTATTTGTTGACAAGATGGGCGAAGATTGGGTGACTGATCCCGATGCTTATCCCAAAACATTGGAAAAAGATGCGTATGAATTTGATTCTTGGTTTACAACCCCAGAATATGCAGAGCTTTCCAAGATAGATTGGCAGACGGACACTGTCAGCGAATATACACAGTATTTGTATGCAAGATGGCTTGGTGTTTGGAGAAAGGTTGAGATCTTTACCGATTCTTCGATGGAGAAAAAGATCGATCTGACAAACTCTGCAGGCGAGGATCTTGGCACTCAGTTGAGACGTCATCGCGGATTTGCAGAGGAGCCTTCGCACGACACCTTAAATCCTGCTTACGGTACGGCTGACGAAGCTTACTATAAATTCTCCGGCTGGTTCTACAAGGATGAAGAAACAGGCGAGGAAAGGGCATTTAACTTCGATTTCGCGATAACTGAGGATATTAAGATTTATCCCAAGTGGTCTTCAAGTGTAAAAATTGAATACAAGGTCAATTACGTGACTGAGGTTGCTGTAGGCGACGGCAGCACGGTCTACGTTGAAATTGCTCCTTCATACGTAAGTACTGCTATTCTTGCACAGAATATTACAGTTGTTGCTTTAACAGGTGATAACCTTTATGAAGAATACAGACAGGGTTATTTCCCAATTATGGGAAGCTCAACTATCCATATCAGTTCAGACTCCAAGGATAACGAGTATACATTTGTATACAAGCAAACGCACTCTCCGCTTGAATACAGAGTTGAGTACGTGGATGCAGAAACCGGTGAAGAGCTACACGAGCCTAAGATCATAGAAACTATGAAAAACGCTGAAACAGAGCTGTTTATTCCGGTCGAGGGCTATACCGTCGATAAGTACGCGAAAACCGTAAATATCGTATACTATGATAAAGAAACGGAAGAAACGCCCAACGTGATCGTGTTCGAGTATACAAAGGATCTCAACGAGGAGCCCCAGCAGGCACCTTGGTCGATCAATCACTACGTACAGAACGTTGACGGTTCTTATTCGCGCATCGATCCTGTGACGGAGACGACCTCTGACGTCGATACCGTTCAGGGTGGTAAACCGCTTGACAATCTTGCAGGATATACGTTCGTTAAAGTTCAGGTCTTCGAGAGAACTGACGATCATCCCGACGGTATTACGACGGATATTCCCGAAGCGGATGCTAACGGACTGTATTCGCACAAGTTAGGCGCATACGGTATGGAGATCAACTTCTATTATGACAGGAATCCTGTTAATTATACGATTCAGTACGTATGGCGAAACGTTGATGAGTTTGGAAACATATCCATTGACGTTCAAGAAGAGGATACGCTTGAGATAATTGAGCAGTACGTTCACGGCGAAACTGTGACACACACTCCTGATGAAAGCATTACTTTGAAGTATGCTTTGGATGGATACACCCTGATGGAGGGTTATGAAAGCCAATCGTTGGTTCTTGACGTTGATTCGAGTAGAAACGTCATTTCCTTCTATTATCAAAAATGGAAGAGCACGTTTATTTATCAAATAGTGGCTCCGGAGGGAAGCGGTGTTGGTATTTCCATGTCTCGTGAAGAAATCAATGCCAGCCCCAACACGGGTGAGGTACTGAACGGTTCTATTCCTTACGAAAATGACAAGTATTATTTTGCCGGTTGGTTCAAGGATGAAGAATGCACGCAGCCCATTGATGCCAACGTTGATCCGGTAACTCTTGACGGTAATAGATTGACTCCGACGATGACAAGCTTTGAATACGAAGGCGTTGCTCACGAGCTTTACGTGGCTGCTACTTACTATGCGTTGTTCTTGCCGAGGAATGCGGATACGACTATTAGTGTTGAGAGTGAGTTTGATGGAGATTTTATTATTCACATTGTTGGTTCTGAGGGACTTGCCCAGGGCACTAAGGTCGATATTGCACTTCAAAACGGTGATTCGAAGATCGTTAATCTCCCAGTTGGCAAGTACACGGTTGTCGTTGACAGCGATTGGTCTTGGAGATACGGTGTTGAGCAGGTAGGCGAAGAGGCTGTTGGTATTACGCTTCAGATCGAAGTGGTAGTGTCGGGTGACAATGAGTTCGCTTTGGTTATCAATGAAGATACCTACGGCGCCTACGTCGAAAACTACAAGAACAGCCAGTGGCTTGACGCAAACGGATACAACGAGTATATCCCCGATTAAGCTAAGAAAGGATGATTGAGATGAACAAGGATTTCAAATTTCTCAAATGGAACGGCAAGAGTGCCGTTGTATTGCTTAGCTTGACGGTTGCTCTTGCGATCCTTCTCGTTGGTGGCTCGCTTGCGTTCATACTCACCGAGACGGGTTTGTTGGCTAATATTTTCAGACCCGCAAGGGTAGAGGTCGTTATTAACAATAACACGATAGTGAATGACAGCGAAATTCCCGTGTACGTTCGTGCGGCGGTCGTTGTGACCTGTGTTAAGGACGGAGTCGTTCTCTCAAATCCAACTTACGTAATAAATGCGCTTGATGGATGGGTAGAGGACGCCGAAACGGGATATTGGTATTACACCAAGAAGCTTGACGTGGGTTCTCAGATAGATTTTATCGACAGTATTACAGTTAGCAGCCCCCTTGACGGAGCTGACCTGTATGCGGAGATTCTGACGTCAGTCATTCAAGCCGTACCCGACGATGCCGTAGAGCAGAGCTGGGGTGTGACGGTTAACGGCGATGGCACTTTAACAGTTAATTAATTTAATAAAGAGCGTTCTTCCTTATCGGTCGGACGCTCTTTTCTTTTTGTTGTTGAATGTAAAAAATTACCAAAAATATACGATAAATTTTGGTTATTATTTGTTTTTCTTTTATATTGCAATGTTTGGTAAAATATGGTAAAATATTACTGTCAAAAATTACCAAACAAAAGGAGAAAAGAAATGAATAACACAAAAATACTCATTGCAGATGAGAATCAGTCATCAAGGGCATTACTTCGCGAGGAGCTTAAGGGGCAGGGCTACGCGAATATTTACGAGGCTTCTAACGGGGAAGAGGCGGTCAATATGATCGCGAACGTTTCGCCCGAGATCGTTTTGATAGATATACTTCTTTCAAAGCTTGACGGGATCGGCGTGATCAGGCAGGTAAGAAAAAATCTTGGCGAGGAAGCGCCGATATTTATCGTTATGTCAATGGTGGGAAATCACAATATGCTTATTGAGGCGAACAATGCCGGTGCGGCGATGTGTATGATAAAGCCGATAAACGCGGAAAGTCTGGTGCATCACATTGAGACGCTTTTGCCGAGCAGCTACAGCTTTTCGGGCTCTGTAAGTGAGGATCTTGGGGCGAGTGATCTTGAGACGCAGGTGACGAAGATCATTCACCAGATCGGAGTGCCCGCGCACATCAAGGGGTATCAATATCTCAGAACTGCTATCATTCTGACGGTGAACGACGGGGAAATAATCAATTCTGTGACTAAAATTTTGTATCCTACGGTCGCGAAGAAGTATCAGACCACGACGAGCAGAGTTGAACGTGCTATCAGGCACGCGATAGAGGTAGCGTGGGACCGCGGGGATGTGGACGTGTTGAATTCGTACTTTGGGTACACCATTCAAAACAATCGCGGTAAGCCGACGAACTCTGAGTTCATCGCGATGATCGCAGATAATCTGAGGCTGAAGTATAAGATGTACGTTTAAAAAATGACCGAGTCGGAAGGGACTCGGTCATTTTTTTGCCAAAAGAAATCCACGCGATAGTTGCGTGGTTAGGTGGAGGCTATCAGTTTCCTGCCAAATAGGGATTTATCGAGGAAAGATGGAACGTTAAGAAGGCTTCCCCTCAAGGGGAAGGCTAAGGAGACATTGATTTGGACGCAGGCTCCTTCCGCCTCGCGGGCTCGGCACCTTCCTCCCGG
>CALGCW010000306.1 GCA_937884385.1 uncultured Clostridia bacterium
GAAAAAAGTAACACCCCCAAGTAAAGTCACTAACCGTTAAATCAAAATTAGAAAAAATTCCAATTAGTATTGAAGAAGACAAAAAAATATGCTATAATCGAAGTAATTACACAAAAAAGCACTAAAGGAGGTAGATTATGCTGACAAACGCACCTACCAACAACAAATATATACTCTCTTGGGTCGAGGAGATGGCAAAAATGTGCACACCCGACCGCATCGTTTGGATCGACGGAAGTGACGAGCAGACGAACGAGCTGCGCGACGAGGCTTGCTCAACGGGCGAGATGATAAGGCTCGACCAGGAAAAGCTCCCCGGCTGCTATCTTCACAGAACCGCTATAAACGACGTTGCGCGTGTTGAGGGCAGGACCTTCATCTGCACTAAAAAGCGCGAGGACGCAGGAAATATAAACAACTGGATGGACCCCGAGGAATGCCGCAGAAAGCTCTCAAAGCTCTACAACGGCTCAATGAGGGGCAGAACGATGTACGTTATTCCCTATTCAATGGGAATAGTAGGCTCGCCCTTTGCAAAATACGGAATTGAGCTTACAGACTCCATATACGTTGTTCTTAATATGCTTATTATGACACGTGTAGGCAATGCTGTGCTTGATGCACTTGGAGATAGCCCGGACTACATCAAGGGCTTGCACGCAAGAGCAGAGCTTGACGAAGAAAACAGATACATCGTTCACTTCCCCGAGGATAATACCATCTGGAGCGTAAATTCCGGCTACGGCGGAAATGTCCTTCTTGGAAAGAAGTGCTTTGCGCTTCGAATTGCGTCCTATCTCGGCAGAAAAGAAAATTGGATGGCAGAGCATATGCTCATCCTCGGTGTAGAATATCCCGACGGTGATACGAAATATGTATGCGCGGCATTTCCCTCTGCTTGCGGAAAGACGAACCTCGCAATGCTCATTCCTCCCGAATACTATCGCAAGAAAGGCTATAAGGTCCACTGCGTCGGCGACGATATCGCGTGGCTCCGAGTCGGTGAGGACGGCAGACTTTGGGCTGTAAATCCCGAAAACGGCTTCTTCGGAGTTGCTCCGGGCACTAACGAAAAAACAAATCCCAACGCCCTTCATACGACGCTCAAGGATACGATCTTTACAAACGTAGTACACAATACCCGCGACAACACCGTTTGGTGGGAAGGGCTTGACAACAATCCGCCCGAAGAAGCCATAGACTGGATGGGCCGCCCTTGGGACTACAGAAAATACGATAAAAAAGATAAATCCACCTGCGGAGCGCACCCCAACTCGCGCTTTACCGCCAAGGCGGAGAGCTGCCCCTGCATATCCAAGGAATTCAACAACCCCGCTGGCGTTCCCGTTTCTGCCATCATCTTCGGCGGCAGAAGGGCAAAGACCGCGCCCCTCGTATATCAGTCGACCTCGTGGCAAAACGGCACCTTCGTCGGCTCTATAATGGCAAGCGAGACCACCGCGGCGGCATCGGGCGCAGTCGGCGTCGTTCGCCGTGACCCAATGGCAATGAGACCCTTCGTCGGATACGATATGGGTGACTATTTTGCGCATTGGCTCCATATGGGCACTATCATTCCCAATCCCCCAAAGATCTTCCATGTCAACTGGTTCAGAACCGATGACGAGGGCAACTTTATCTGGCCCGGCTTTGGAGATAATATGCGTGTCCTTATGTGGATCCTTGACAGATGCGACGGAAGGATCGGCGCAAGAGAAAGCGCTATCGGTTATCTTCCCCACCCGGAGGATATCTGCATAGAGGAGCTTGAGGGCGTAAGCATTGATACTATACGTGAGCTTCTCAATGTGGATACCGCATCTTGGCTTGAGGACGTTCAAAATATCAAAGAATTCTACGCACAGGTGGGAGAAAGAGTCCCGGGTGAGCTTTTTGATGAGCTCCGCGCACTTGAAGCGCGTTTAACGAAATAAAAACAGGAGAATTAAACTATGGAAGGAATTATAAATTGGCTCAAAAGCCTTGACTTGATAAATAAGCTTTTGCCGTTTGCTTTCATACTCGTAGGCGGAATTATAATAGTACGAATCATAATCGTCATAATAAATCGCGCTTTAAAACGTTCAAAGCTTGAAAAGGCGGCGCATAGCCTTATAAAAAGCGTCACGCAGATCATTCTTTATACACTCATCGTTCTTGCGGCACTCTCTTCGATCGGCATTGACGTGACGGGCATCGTGGCATTTGCTTCGGTGGCGTCTTTGGCTATTTCCCTCTCACTTCAAAATGCCCTCACTAACATTATAGGCGGCTTTACCCTGCTTAACACTAGACCCTTCAAATCCGGCGACTGGGTGGAGATCGCGGGGCAGTCGGGCACGGTAAATGAGATCGGTATGGCATATACAAAGCTCACTACCGCCGACAATAAGCTCGTTCAGATCCCCAACGCAAACGTGGTTGCTTCCGAGATAGTAAACTACACCTCGACCGGGACAAGAAGAATTGCCATCGACGTAAACGTGTCCTACGATGCGCCCACCGAAAAGGTACTATCCTGCCTTACCGAGGCTGCAAGCGTCGATAAGATCCGCCCCGAGGAAGGTGTATTTACGACTCCCACGGGCTTCGGAGAGCAGTTCATCACTTACACCGTCAGAGTATGGTGCGCGACCGATGATTATTGGGATATTAATTATGAGATAATCAAAAACATCAAAACAATATTCGATCGCGAGGGAATAAGCCTCAGCTATTCAAATCTCAACGTAACAATCAAAAAATAAATTCGCGGCGAGGAAAAACTCCTCGCCGCTTGTTTTTTATCCTTTATAATTCCATCTGACCGTTACGTTAGCGCCGTAAAGGAAAATTTCATTTACAACCTATTGCATTTTTGTGCTAAATATGCTATAATGTGACAACTGAAATTATACTGTCAACAGGAGAAGTGATTTTATGAGCAACGGAGTATTTATCAGCTACAGGCGAGAGGGCGGAGACGCTACTGCTCAATTAATTAACGAAAGACTTTTACAGGCGGGATATTCCGTGTTCTATGACATTGAGTCCTCAATTCCCGGTCATTTCGACGAGACTCTGTACAGAAAGATCGAAGAATGTGAAGACTTTCTTCTCATTCTTTCCATAGGTGTCTTTGACAAATATCGCAACAAGGAGGATCAGGAAAAGGACTGGGTAAGAAAAGAATTTTTGCACGCCGTTAGCTGTAAAAAGAACATTATTCCCGTGGCAGTAAACGGTTTTGAGTTCAACTATCCCCTTCCCGATGGGATGACGGAACTTCCCAAGGTTGAGAGAATAGAGCTTCAGATGAAGCATCTCGAAAGCTGTATCGACAATTTGATATCAATGCTCAGATCCACGCCCGATAACTTTATATTGGACCGCCGTCCAAGCCTTATCAAGGGCGCAGATGCATTTGCAAGTCCTAAGGTCGGATATTTTCACGAGAACGAGATACAGTACACTTCGAAATTTGACAGAGACAAGGACACGGTCATTAACTTTCACGTAAGACTCGCGCCAATAAACAATCTCTCAAATCTCAGGGGTACAATGCTGATCTATAACTCGGATAATACTGTGGTTCACTCCGAAAGCTCCCTTTTCTCGTGGCCTGCAAACAATAATCTCATTATGTTCACTTGGAAGATCAAGCAAAGAAATATGCCTTCCGTGGCTCTCGGCAAATACCGTGCAGAGTTTTGGGTCGAGAACTCCGAGATATTCAAGTTTAGTTTTGAAATATTCAGCTCGTCGATCGCAAGCGTAGAATCCTTTATCTCGTCCGAGCTTAAGGAGGAGCAGATCAATCGACCGCTTACTGAGGTTGAGAAAAAGCTTTCAAGACCAAAGGGCTTTTCTACGAATATCGGATACAACATTTCTTGGTTTTTCTTCATGGCAACGATATTCAACCCAAATCTATTAACCTTAATAATGCTTGCAATACACGCATTCTTCTTTCTCAAGATGTATCGATATACAAAAGATTACGTATGCAAAAAAACGTTTCTTGCCGTTCTTCTCGTTATGTTCGGAGGAATATTCTACAGCATTTATCTTATGGTAGGCAGCTTCAACTGCTTCCTTAACTATAACAAGCTTAAGAAAAAGCAAGAGGAGTGCGCAGATCTTTTTGATGATCTCGACAGCAAGGACGGAAAATAAGTACCACGTGTCAGTTGCTAAGCATAGAATAAACCTTTATCAGATTGGAAAAAACAAATGAAAAAAAGATTTAATAAGCTTGGTGAAGCCTCTTGGATCATCGGCAATATTTTATGCGCTATAGGCAACTGCCTTGTATCAAAAAGCGCGTTTGGACTTTCCGCAATAATCGCGCCCGCGTTCATACTTAACCGAAAGATCGGATTTTTGACGGTCGGTGTGTGCGAATACATAATCCAAGGCATCTTGCTTGCCCTGTGTTGCTTCATCATTGGAAAGTTCAAGGGCAAATTCATTGCAACCATTTGCAATATCCTGTTTTACGGTGCGTGCTTTGATATCGTCAATTCCCTGCTCGGGTTTATCCAACCGTCAACTATACTTGTTCGCATAGTCGTTGCGGCAGTGGGCACACTCATCACGGGCTTTGCGATAGCTCTTATGCTTCGCACGTATATCCCGCCCTCCGCTTACGAGATATTCGTAAAAGAAATTGCCGAAGCCAAGGGTATCGATATGGCAAAAATGAAGCTCTATTTTGATGCTTCTATGCTTGCGCTTACACTTATTCTGATGCTCTCCCTCCTCGGTGGCTTCTATATAGATATTATAGGTCCTCTTACCGTTATTTCCGCATTTCTTAATTCGGTTTTGATCGGCTTTTTCGGCAAGATAATCGATAAATACTGCGATTTTTCACCGGCAATTCAAGGGCTTTACGATATTCTTAATCCAAAATCCAAATAATAGAATTTTATTTCTTAAAACTGCGCATAATACCATTAGCTACTATGCGCTTTTTTATATCACGGTCATATTTTATATTACATAACTATATACAAGGAGAAAGATATGATAAACAGAAAACCTCAGATATGCAAATGCTGTGCAAGGGAGATAATAGATTCGCGCGGTGACCCCACGGTAGAAGCGACGGTGATACTGACGGACGGAACGGTGGGCGTGGCTTCCGTTCCCTCGGGCGCATCCTGCGGAAGATATGAAGCAGTTTCGATACGTGATGCAGAAAAGGAGAGATACCACGGCAAGGGTGTACGCGAAGCAGTCTCAAACGTATGCAAGGTCATCTCGCCCGTTCTTTACGGGATGTACGCCACCGATCAGGCACAGATAGACGCCGTCCTTTGCGAGCTCGACGGCACGCCAAATAAAGAAAAGCTAGGTGCAAACGCGATACTTGCGGTTTCTCTTGCCAATGCGCGCGCCGCGGCAAATTATTACCACGTTCCTATATACCGCTATATTTCGGGGCTTTGCGCCTACAGAATGCCAACACCTATGTTCAACGTGATAGGAGGAGGCGCACACTCAAACAATAATATCGAGATACAGGAATTTCTCATTATGCCTGTCGGCGCAGAGAGCTTTTCACACGCGCTTCAAATGGGCAGCGAGGTATATCACCATCTCGGAAATATCATCAAGGAAAAGGGCCTTTCCTGCGGTGTCGGAGACGAGGGCGCTTATGCCCCAGATCTTCACGACGACGAGGAGGCACTCGACTTGATAGTAGAAGCGATCGAACGAAGCACCTACGGAGTTGATAAGATAAAAATCGCCCTGGACGTTGCCTCAAGTGAATGGCACAAGAACGGCGAGGGAGTCTATCGAACGCTGAAAAGAAAAAAGGAATTCGATACGGAAGGACTTATCTCTTACTATGAAAGGCTTATTACAAAGTACCCCATCAGATCTATAGAAGACGGGCTCGGCGAGACGGATTTTGAGGGTTGGGCAGAGTTAACTGCACGCCTTGGCGACAGATGTATGCTCGTCGGCGACGATCTGTTCGTCACGGACCCCGCGCGTCTTTCCGACGGTATTGACGCAGGGCTTGCCAATGCGATTCTCGTAAAGCCAAATCAGATCGGCACTCTTTCCGAAACTCTTAAGACCGACCGAATAGCAAAGTAAAACGGATACAGATTTATTATGTCCCACCGTTCGGGTGAGACCGAGGACACCACCCTTTGCGATATTGCCGTCGCCGTAAATGCTCCGTTTATCAAGGCGGGCGCACCCGCCAGGGGCGAAAGAGTAGCAAAATATAATCGCTTGCTTCGAATAGAGTCATCCCTGTGCGGAATGGCAGAATATTCAGGCGGCTCTCATTTTGGCTTAAAAAATCACTTTTGAAAAACAAAAGAACACAAAAAAGCAATAAATTTTAAATATTTTTTACAAAATCTCTTGCAATTTGCATTTTTCTATGATATAATATCAAATGTTCGTAAACTATTTATGTAAATAACACTTTTATAGGAGGTGTCATTATGGCAAAATGCAGTGTTTGTGGAAAAGGCGTTGTTTTCGGTCAGAACGTTTCTCACTCTAACCGCAAGACAAACAGAACCTGGAAGCCCAACATCAGAAAGGTAAAGGCAATCGTTAACGGCACTCCCGTTACTGTTGCAGTTTGCTCTCGTTGCCTTCGTTCAGGCAAAGTTAACCGCGCTTAATTAACGATAAAAAGTTTGGCAGACCGATTTTTCGCGTCTGCCCTTTTTATTTGTACTAAATGATTTCATATTTTGATTTATAAATGTAAGGAGAAACGCGATGCTCGCATACATCAGTCAAAACGCCGACAAAAGAATACTTGACGCGCTTGAGAGTGAAGGCTTTGAGCCTGTACCCCTTGCGCCCTTTTCGGCGCTCAGCGAGCCAACCGACACTCACGCGGATATGCTTCTTTGTGCCGTTGGCAAAAGCATCTTCAAGCACGCCCTTTATCCCCTTGAGGGAGAAAGCTTTATAAATGTAACGGAAAATATCGGAGCAAAATATCCCAACGACGTCCTGCTTAATATTTCCATCGTAGGCACTCACGTCTTTTGCAATGAAAAGTACGCATCCGCTACCGTGCTTGAGTATTTGCGAGAGCTTGGATATAATATCCACCACGTATCCCAAGGCTACGCCCATTGCTCCACCTGTATATTGAGTGAATACGCCATCATAACCGCAGACGGCTCGATCGCAAAGGCGGCAGAAAAAGCAGGCATCGACGTTCTTTTGATAAGTGCGGGCAATATTTCTCTTCCCCCATACGGCTACGGCTTTATAGGCGGTGCAACCGGTGTCTGCGGTGACAGAGTATACTTCTGCGGCTCACTTGATCATCATCCCGACGGCGATAGAATACGTGAATTTTGCATAAAGCATCACAAAAAAGCAGTCGAGCTTGGAAATTTCCCTCTCCTTGATATAGGAGGAATACTGTTTATTTGAAGGACTGACGGTAGTCGGTCCTTTTTTCTTGACAAATCTCTTTCTTTGTGATATTATGAAATTACAGTAAATAACAATTTAAGGGGGGATCTTTATGAAATTAAAAATCAGGATCACAGCGCTCTTGCTACTCATCGCAATGCTTTGCACAATGCTTACTTCTTGCGTTGTCGTTGAGATCATCGAGCTTGTAAATAATGTTTGGGGACTGGTGTTCCCGGAGGACGAGAATTCCGGCAGTAACGTTGAGATCAATTTTGAGATCCCCGACCCCAACAGATGCACCACGCACGCAATAGTTCCGCTTCCGGCGATCGCTCCAACCTGTCAGACTCCCGGTGTCAGCGGCGGTCAGGTCTGCTCAAAGTGCGGCACGGTAATCGTTGCCCAGATCGAGCTTCCCGCCATCGACCACATATATGACGACGTCAACGATAAGGATTGCAATGTTTGCGGATTTATAAGAACCGTAAAATGCGAGCATCTTCACACCTTCGTGCTTGAGGAGAAAGCACCCACCTGCACTACCACAGGCCGCACGGCGGGTGAAAGATGCACGGGATGCGGCAAGATCATTGCGGGCTTTGAGATAATAGAACCCACAGATCACACCTACGACGGCGATAGAGATGAAAGCTGCAACGAATGCGGATACATCAGAAAGCTTGCGTGCCTGCACGAGGTGACCAAAAAGCTTGATGCGGTGGCTCCTACCTGCTTCTCAACGGGTCTGACCCGAGGAAAAGCGTGCGTACATTGCGGCGAGGTCCTCGTCGCACAGCAGGAAATACCAATGATCGAGCATACCGCAGGAGATTGGATAGTGGATACAGCTCCCACTGAGAGCTCCGAGGGCACCGTACACACCGAGTGTACGATGTGCAAGACCACACTTCGCTCCGCAACTCTTCCCGTTATCGTTCCAAATGCAGACGAAAATGCTTCAGAGGGTCTTTCTTTCGTACTCAATAACGATAAAAACAGCTATAGCCTTGTTGATCTCGGCAGCTGTACCGATACCGAGATAATCATCCCGGCATACTATAACGGATTGCCCGTCGTAAAGATTGGCAACGGAGCGTTCCTGAACAGATCTGAAATCGTCAGCGTAATCATACCCGAGGGCATGCTGAATATAGGTGACGGCGCGTTCAGAGAATGTACCTCACTTCAAATCGTGTCAATTCCAAACACCGTGACGACTATCGGCGAATACGCCTTCTATAATTGCGCGCTCACCTCTCTCTCCCTTCCCGAAGGAATTGCAGAGATAGAAAAATACGCTTTCCGTGGCTGTGATATCACAAGTATAGATATCCCCTACGGTGTTGTTAGCATCGGCGAGGGCGCTTTTGAAGAATGCACCGAAACCGAGTCGATATTCCTTCCCTCATCACTTGAAAATATCGGCAAAAAGGCATTCTATAACGTTTCAAAGGTAATGACCGTCACCGTTCCGAAGAGCGTCATCACCATCGGTGAAAGAGCCTTCAACCTTGCAGCATCGGATGGCGCAGTAAGAGAATTCACTCTCTTCAATTACGTTGAAAAGATAGGCGCTTATGCCTTCACAACGGGCGCTACCGTCTACTACAAGGGAACAAAGTCCGAATGGAACGGTATTTTGATAGACCCAAGAAATTATCAGTATAATGTCGTCACCTTGGACGGATCGTTTGTGGATTAAAGGAGGTACGAAAAATGAAAAAGTATTCAGCTCTACTTTTGATCGCCGCTTTTGCTTTGACTCTTATCGCTTGCGGTCCGGGTTATGTCAGCACGATGTACGCAGGACCGAAAAACGGCATTTTTGACGCCCCCGACGAGTTCTACCTCGAATGGGATATACCGTCTGTCAGAGACATCTCGGTTGAAAAAGACGGGCACTACAGTATGCCCGTGTATATGTTTGAGACCTACGAGGAATTTTTACACCTCAAGGATATCGTGGGTATGTATGATATCGGCAGTGAGATAGACAACAAGGATTATTGCCGGATATGCCAAACGGATGCTCCCTGCTCTCACGACAGATATAACGAGGACTTTTTTGAGGATTATACACTGCTTATAGGCTGGCATCAGTACGCAGGCGTGATACTTGGCGAGCACATCCAAGAGGATGACGGCAACACAGATGAAACGCCAAGCACGGAGGACGAAACCAACGGTGAAGGTACGACTCCCGACACAGAGGGCGAAAAGGCAGAGCCAGACGTTGAAACGCAAAGTGATAACGAGGGCGAAACACCATCGGAATCCCCCGAGCAAACCCCTGACGAGACTCCCGAAGAGATTCCCGAAGAAACTCCCGAGAAGACTCCCGAGAATACTCCAAGCAAGAACGTTTCGGTCGCCAAATACGAAATAGCGCCCGACGGCTCCCTTGTAGTGTATCTGCAAGGCGCGAGGGCGGAAGGCGAAACACCTCAGCAATGGATATTGGTGGCAGTCCCCAAAAACGTAATGGCAGATTGCGACAGTATCGCTTTTCTTGTAAAGCTTCCCGAGGAGGAATAAACCCAAAAATCAAAGGACGTGGAAAGCTCCACGTCCTTTTTTACTTATTTTTTGCTTGCACAATTACCGCCACAGCTTTTGCTGTAGGGACAGCCGATGCATTTGCTTCCCTTCTTTTTCTCCCTGTAGATATAAAGGGAGATGCCTGCAACGATAAGCACAAGAATAGCGATTATAATAATATCTTCAATTCCCATTTTGTTTATATTCTATGATAATTATCTTTTGGATTTTAGAGAATACTCTGCCTTCATCTTCTTTTCGGTATTTGTGATAAGTACACAGATTACCGCCACGAATACCACAACGATAGCAAGACCTGCAAATGCCGCACTCGCATTAAGAGTTGCGGGAGCCGTAATGAGCGTACCGAGAGTATAAACAAGGTATGCTACAGTATATCCCGTACCAAGCTGAAGGCCTATTCCGCCCCAAAGCCACTTTGAGCTCTTCATTTCGGAGTTCATCGCACCGATAGCCGCAAAGCAAGGTGGTGTGAAAAGGTTGAACATCAAGTACGCAAGAGCCGCTACCTTGGAGATCGCAAGGATGCCGGCAACCTCTGCTCCTGAGCCGATCATCTCAAGCTCTTCAAGGTCGATAAGATTATCAAGTCCCACAAAGCAGACCGCAAGAGTTCCGACAACGTTTTCCTTTGCGATAAAGCCCGTCACAGCCGCCGCAGCAAGCTCCCAGGAGAGCACGCCGACAATGGGCACGAGAACGTATGCAAAAGGACCTGCAATTGACGCGAGAATGGAAGTATCCGCACTCTCTGCAACGCTAAAGCTCCAGTCAAAGGTCTGCATTATCTGAACTGCCATATTGCAAAGAAGAATGATGGTAGCCGCCTTAACTATGTATGCCCATCCGCGAGCGCACATTGACTTGAATGCACCCCATACACTCGGAGCCTTGTATTCGGGAAGCTCGATAATAAAGAAAGATTTGCGAGCCTTGTGACCCGTGATCTTATTAATAAGAAGCGCTCCAAGGAATATCAAAGCGATGCCTGCAAAATACATAAGCGCGCTAACCCACCAAGCATTGTCAAAGAATGCGCCCGCAAAAAGCGAGATAACGGGGATCTTTGCACCGCAGGGCATAAAGGGTGTAAGCATCGCAGTCGCACGTCTTTCACGCTCATTCTTTATCGTACGGCTCGCCATAACACCGGGAACTGCACAGCCGATACCGATAACGAAGGGGATAACACTCTTGCCGGAAAGACCGACTCTCTTGAAGAATGGGTCAAGAACTACCGCAACACGGCTCATATATCCGCAGTCCTCAAGAAGCGCAAGAAGGAAATAAAGCACCATAACGAGGGGCAAAAATCCAACTACCGCAACTACACCGCCGATAACACCGTCAACCAATATCGCAGAAAGCAAAGGACTTGCATCCGCAAGAAGCTCACCGACCCATCCCTGGAACTCCTCAAGAAGAGGAACGAGACCGGGGATGAACGTGCCTCCCACCTCAACGCCATTTGCGATCCACTCACCAAGCGTTGACTGCGAAATATAGAAAACAAGGAACATTACTGCGGCAAAGATCGGAATACCAAGCCACTTATTTGTGAGAATGTCATCGATCTTGTCACTTAAGGATACGTCCTTTGTAAGGACCTTTCTGTTCTCTACCTCTTTAACTATCTTATTTACAAACTCAAAGCGCTTTCTGTCAGCTGCAACGACTGCCTCCTTGCTCGTAAGGTCAACCTCACCTTGTCTGTAAGGTGCTTTTTGATGCTGACCAAGACAGCCCTTAGCAGTAGAGATAAGCTCTTTAAGACCTTCGCCGTTTGTTGAAACGGTATTTACAACGTGGCAGCCAAGCTTTTTGGAAAGAACCTCTACGTCAATTACAGTTTCCTTCTTTTCGTTGATATCGCTCTTGTTGAGTGCAACGACTACGGGTACTCCAAGCTCAAGGAGCTGTGTTGTGAAGAAAAGGCTTCGAGAAAGATTGGACGCATCAACGATGTTGATGATAACGTCGGGTCTCTCGTTCTTAACGTATGCGCTGGTTATGCTCTCTTCACTCGTGAAGGGAGACATTGAATATGCTCCGGGAAGGTCAACTGCGATAAGCTGATCCGAGCCTGCGTATATTGATTTGATTGGATGCTCCTTTTTGTCAACGGTAACGCCTGCCCAGTTTCCCACCTTTTCGTTTCTGCCCGTAAGAGCATTGTACATCGTGGTCTTGCCCGAGTTGGGATTTCCCGCAAGTGCAATTCTCATAGAATTTTCCTCCATTTTTATATAAATAAATTATTAACCCTTTAATCAGTTAGCCTATGCTAACCGTTCCTCAAAAATAAAAGGACTTCCCTTTTATTCTTCAATTTCAATGGCTTCTGCAAGCGCATTGTCAATATTATATCTTGCGTCCTTAATGGAAACGACACAGCTTCCTCTGCGGCGCGAAACGACTGTGATGCACTCACCGCTGTAGCAACCGAGTGAGAACAAAAACGCGTCAAGCTCCTCATCGTCCGTCACAATGCTCTTTATTCTGTTTTCTTTTCCAAGCTCTGCATCTCTAAGTGTCATTTTCTCACCCTCCTTCTATAAGTTAGCCTATGCTAACCACATTGCATTATATACCTAATTTTTAAAATTGTCAATAGCTTTGCAGTGAAAATTTTCATATTTTTTGAAGTTTTTTTGCCGATTATACAGAAAAAGGGACTTTATTCAAGTCCCTTTGTTTTTATTCAACTCCTGCAATGTGGCGTGCTACGTGAACGCCGCTTGCCGATGCGTGGGAGAGCGAGTGAGTGATACCGCTTCCGTCGCCGATGATGTAAAGTCCCTTGTGCTGGCTTTCGAGATTTTCGTCAACTGCGACCTCCATATTATAGAACTTGACCTCAACTCCGTAAAGGAGAGTATCGTCGTTCGCCGTTCCGGGCGCGATCTTGTCAAGCGCGTATATCATCTCTATAATGCCGTCAAGAATTCTCTTGGGAAGAACGAGCGAAAGGTCACCCGGTGTTGCCGCAAGTGTGGGAACGACCGTTGCCTCCTCGATTCTCTTGACGTTGCTTCGTCTACCTCTAACAAGGTCTCCAAAGCGCTGAACGATAACACCGCCACCAAGCATATTGGAAAGACGCGCGATATTTTCACCGTAGCCGTTGGAATCCTCAAAGGGCTCAGTAAAATGCTTTGAAACGAGAAGCGCAAAGTTGGTGTTCTCCGTCTGCAATGCAGGATCCTCATATGAATGGCCGTTAACCGTGACAATACCGTTCGTGTTCTCGTTAACGACACTTCCCTTGGGATTCATACAGAAGGTACGAACGTTGTCCTCAAATTTTTCGGTCCTGTAAACGATCTTACTCTCATAAAGCTCGTCGGTGAGGTGTGAGAAAACGGACGCAGGAAGCTCAACGCGAACACCTATGTCCACTCTGTTGGACTTCTTCTCAAGACCGAGCTCCCTGCAGACCTTTTCCATCCACTTTGAACCGATACGTCCAACGGAAACAACGCATCTATCACATTCAAAATCACCTTTTTTTGTGACAGCCTTGTATCCGCCGTCTATTATTTCAAGATGGTCGACGGGAGTATTGAAATAAAAATCGACCTTATCCTTAAGATGATTGTATATGTTCTGAAGAACGATGTAGTTTTTGTCAGTGCCGAGGTGACGAACGGATGCATCAAGAAGATTAAGCTTGTTCTGCAAGCAGAGCTTTTTGAACTTCGAGTTTGCTGTAGAATAGAGCTTAGTTCCCTCTCCACCGTACGCCATATTGATATCGTCAACGTAGTGCATGAGCTCAGTAGCACGTGCTTTGCCGATATATTCGTAAAGTGTGCCGCCGAAATTATTCGTGATATTGTATTTTCCGTCGGAAAAAGCACCTGCGCCGCCAAATCCACTCATAATAGAGCAGGTCTTGCAATTAATACAGGATTTCACCTTTTTGCCGTCAATGGGACACTTTCTCTTTGCAAGAGGGTGTCCTGCCTCAAAAATAGCGATCTTGAGGTCGGGGCTCTGCTTTGTCAACTCATAAGCGGTAAAAATTCCACCGGGGCCCGCGCCAACGATTATAATATCGTATCTCATCTTGATTCTCCTTTTATATTCATACGTAATTTACACAAAAAAAGCTGCTTTTCAGTCCGACGGATCAAAACCCATCAACCAAAAGCAGTCGTCCTTCAAGTTTTTATCCATATCATTATATAACAAATATTCCCGCTTGTCAATACCCAATTTATTTTTTGCTTTTATTTGCCTCTTGCACTCAAAATATAAAGCCCATCTCTCGATGGGCTTCGAATATGCTTCAAATTTTGATTTAGCGAGGAGTTACTTTGCTTTGGATTGGTCGCTTTTTGAAAAAAGCTTGGCAAAAACTTT
>CALGCW010000307.1 GCA_937884385.1 uncultured Clostridia bacterium
TTTCAGTTTCAAATGTTAGATTCTCTTTTAGTGTAAGGATATCATTTTCAGTCATACCTGCGTCAAACAAATACTTTGTCGCTGCGGATTCCAAATCACTTTGTACCAACTCTTCATACGTATTTACACCTGTTACATGGTACAGCATTGCAAGCAGATTGTTGTTGAGAACAGCCTCATATCGCTCAGGCTCGGTTTTCTTATCAATACCGTAGTAATTATAGAAGCTGAGCATGTAGTCATCGATGATCTCTTCAAGTTCTGCGCCCATCAATGCAGCTAACAGCATGATTGTAAAGCCAGCTCTGTCTTTGCCCTCCGTGCAGTGAACGCAATATGGAGGCTCGCTATGCGCAAGGAAGCTTAACCCGTCGGCAACAGAGCGGGCAAATTCATCCGAGTAGAAGTTTGCTGTCAGATCGAGTGCCATTACATTCCCTGCTTCGTAGAGATCCCGGTAATACACTGAGGCAAAGTCTTCTGCTTCACAATATGCTTCTATGTCCTCTATAGAATCTGCGAGGTTTAAGACGGCAGCTACATCAACAGACGCGATGAGGTCATTGGCATAGACGGCACGACCGTTTTCGTTGTTTATCGGAGATGCGGTTCTATACAGTTTTCCATTGCCGATGCGGCCTATTGCTACAGCGCGAAAATTGGAAAACGTAACATCGTCTGGATAGTCGGCACGATCATTGCTGTACTGTAGGGAACATAGTTCCTGAAGTGCCAGCATTCCTGCTTTTTCCGCCATTGTTATCTCGACGATATCACCCGGCGCTATTCCTGTTTCAACAGAAAAGTCACCGTAGTTGATGCATACTGCGACATTTTCTTCCGGAGCTATTCCGCGGAGCATAGCTGCACCGGGGTTTGAATAATACCCATCAAAAAAGGGCATGTCTTCTTCAAATGAACCAAACCGCACACAGACAATATCGCCAAGTTCGTATCCGATATCAATAAACTCCGCTGCGGTGATGTCCAGCACGGCATGGCCATACTTTTCAATTTCAATAACGCTTGCGCGAACCACGTCTGCGTTAACGATTGACTTCTCTATCCGAGCACAGGAACTCAGATTTAGAATTATCACACATACGACAAGGACGGAAATGGCTTTTTTGATAAGTTTTTTCATAGCATTACCTGCATTTCGTAAATCTTAGGTTCCTCTTGCTTCATCCGCAGGGCAAACAGTTCGTGATCTTTGCGTAATGAAAGAACCCACCCATTTTGATTGTTTCTTAATTTCAGTGTAGAAACGGCAATGACAATTATTCGATGGTTAGCCTGCCGCTGATTTGATGATCTAAATTCTGATGGCATAGCTTTTGCATATTATATCGGACAAAAGGATACAAAAGAGGGGCATACGCAGATACCTTCAGCGAGTGAAGAACATAAATTATGAAAATCGTTGTGTTACAACGGAATCCGAGTTGAGATTTCGTCATCTTACAATATTTCTTTCAACGATATGGAACTACCTCCTTATTGCACCCTTTCGTGTTATATAATAAAATTCTATCCGAGATATACCACAAAACTCTTCGGACCGGCGCGTATTCAGTTATCATTGCAGTGAAATTATCGCTCTGCTATAATTCAGGTGAACAAGAAATCTGACAAAGTTTTTCTGGTGCTTGGCGCAAGACGTTCATTTACCCGGAGGAAAATATATGAAAGCAAAAAAACAACGGATGGAATACATTGGCTTTATTTTACCGCTTCTTTTAGCGCTGATCTGTCTTATATCCGTAACCGGCAACCATCATCAGGCATCCCTGCCCATACCTATGCCGCAGGAACTTGTTGGCGAATACAGTTATGACGGTGAAAACTGGCAGCCGCTGACGGAAGAGTCGGATATTTCTGCCTTGAAGGGGGACCTGTACCTTCGCGGTACGTTTCTTCGGGAAATGGGAGAAGGATGGCAGCTGAACTATTACCGCAACCATATCGGAGCCAGCATTAAGGTCAACGGTGAGCTGATCTATCAGGACGATATCCTTTCTATTCCCAACTTGAAGCCGGAACTATTTTCCTCCATGTGTGCGCGGGCGTGGGCAGGTACCCTTGTTCCTGCCATCGGAACGGAGGATCTCATAGAGATCTATTTGCACAACCCCCATATGTACGGCAACGAAACAGCATATCGGGATTTCCTTAC
>CALGCW010000308.1 GCA_937884385.1 uncultured Clostridia bacterium
CCGAGTTCGATATTAAAGACGGAGTGCTCATAAATGCTCGTCCTAAAGGAGAGGTAGCGGTTGTACCCGAAGGGGTTGTTGAAATCGGACACAAGGCCTTCTGTGAGACAAAGATCAAAGAGGTAGTTTTGCCGTCAACTCTTAAAATAATCAGCTCGTTCGCCTTTTCGGAGTGCCGTTATTTGAAACGTGTAACGCTCCCCGAAGGACTGGAAGAATTAGGATTCTACGCCCTTTCTGATACAGCCATCGAGGAGATCAATTTCCCGAGGAGCCTTCGATATATCGACGATAGCGTCTTTCGCGGAACTCCCTTCCTTAAAAGGATAAAGGACGATAGATTTGTCATACTGGGAGAGCGTTTCCTCTACGGCTACAATGGCTATGACGACACGGTGGAGATTCCCGACGGTGTTGAGGTTATATGCTCCTGCGCCTTTGACTCAAGAGAGAAAGACAAGGACTATTATTACGTTACACCGAAAAAAATCATTCTGCCAGATAGCGTAAAACAAATTGATGGATGCGCATTCAGATATCAGTACGGTCTTAGGGAAATTAATTTGCGTGCAGATATGGACATCTCTGCCACAGCCTTTGACAAATCGGGATATGAGGAAAGCTTTAAGGCGTTCCTCGCCTCTAAGGGTGAGAAAAAATGAAGGATTTAGTTATACAATGTAAAGAATACATTGCAAAAGGCGGCGAATCCATCATAAAAAGGGCCTTCGGAAGAATGCCCCGTATGGCAGAAATCAATATGAGTGAAGTGGAGCTATATATGCTCGAGAACAAGGACGCTTCATTCAACGAGCTGCTTTTTATGATGATAGACCGAACGGGACAGAAGGACAGCGACGTATATAAGAGGGCACGAATAGACCGCAGGCTCTTTTCAAAAATCCGTTCAAGTAAAAAATACGTTCCGTCAAAGAAAACTGTCATTGCGTTGTGCCTTGCTCTTGAGCTTTCGAGAGATGATGCAAATATACTCCTTGCCTCGGCAGGATACAGCCTGTCAAGGTCGGATGATTACGATCTTGCTATTGCCTTTTGCATATCAAGAGGAATATTTGATTTTAACGATATTAACGAGCTGTTATATGAGTTAGAATTTGAGGTTTTTTAAATAATGCCGACGCATTAAAAAACAGGACAGATCGTAAATGTCGCCGTAAAAGCGACCAAGTAAAAGCCAAGGTGTGAGATAATATAGGCGTAAAGGAGAGTACAATTATGAATAGTATAAGACTTAAAACAAAATACGCAGAAAACGAATTGCCAATAGGCGCATCAAAGCTTTTCGGAAATCCCGACGTCCCCCAAGGCTTCGAGTGGCCGTACATTGAGGTGGATGGTGAGGAGTACGACCTTTCCTTCATCGGGCAGATAAATCTTTCCGAGGTTGCAAAGTACGATAAGGACGGACTGCTTCCGGGGAAAGGTATGCTGTATTTCTTCTATGACCTTGATGAAATGCCCTTTAGCCCCGATAATCTTAACGCTTGCAGAGTTATCTATCACGAGAGCGATGAAAACCTTGAGCCTATGCGCTTTGTTGACGAGGATGGAGAGGATCTTTCCTTCAGAGAAATGCAGGTGGAATTCGAGTGTGTAGAAGCAGGATTTTTGGACGATGAAGGAGAAACCCACCTGCTTCTCGGTGAACCCTCTATGGATAACGGATTCTTTTATGAGTGCATTGACGGCTGGCAGATGCTATTCCAGCTTGACTCGCTTGAAACCGACGATATTTGCATCAACTTCACCGACGAGGGCTTCCTGTGCTTCTATATCGACAAGGAAAAGCTGTTGGCAAAGGACTTCTCCGACGTAAGAATTATGCAGATATACTCTTAAAGGAGGCTTATTATGGCTGAAAAATTAAAATGCCCATACTGCGGTAGTGAAAATCTAACCCGTATGGACGGCAGCGGTACTGTAAAGAAATACGGAAATGACGTTATGATCGATATCGCTCCCGATATCGTTTACTGTAACGATTGCAAAAAGGATTTCAGATAGTCTGCATTATTATATATAAGATGCCTGTTTCCTCTACTTTCTCTTTCATATAAGTAAGTCTTTTCTTGCGAATTGAGAGCACGCCAAGGATTGGCAAGCACATTTCCGTGGTCTGTAGTTATGTAAATTTGATATCCCTGGTCGTGAATGGTCTTTATGTCATCAGCAACTTCTTCTGCCCAATTTTTTGTCAATGGGGATGGCACACAGGGTGGCGATAACGGATACCACCAGAAATACTGCCAGAATGGGGGTGGCGGCGGTACCGGTGTTTGTAAAGGAAGCCACCCATTCTCTCACGGGAAAGTCCCGGTATTCCGTATAGGTCAGCTGCACTTCCAGCCCGGCTTCCAGAACGGCAGTGTAGACCGCCCGCATGATATTGGCGTCGGTCAGTTCATGGGAGACACGGCTGTATTCCGGCATCCCGCGGTATTCTTTCCCCCCGTAGGTAAAGGAAATGGGAAGGTCGGCAAGAGGCGCATTCCATGTGGGATACACCC